>JBBDMD010000158.1:0-19685 GCA_040878515.1 Balneolaceae bacterium
TAATAACTGATGGCACAGAGAAAGAGAAGCGTATTATTCATCATCTTTATGCAAAATCAGGAATTGAAACCCGGCATTCTGTTGTGGATGATTTCAGGGAATCGGGGCGGTTTGAACTTTTTTTTAATGGCCAGGGGGCCGACCCGGGCACCAAAAGCCGAAATGACACCTACATTCGGGAAGGCCGGAAACTGTTTGTTGAGGTGGCACAAAAACTGCTATCCAATTCTTCATTTGAAGCGAAGGAGATTACACATCTGATTACCGTATCCTGTACCGGTTTTTATGCACCGGGCCCCGATTACGACATTATCAAATCGTTAGGGTTGTCAACATCCATAGAACGGTATCATCTCGGGTTTATGGGGTGTTATGCTGTAATACCGGCTCTCAAAATGGCCGATCAAATCTGCCGGGTAAATCCTGACGCCAATGTACTGGTGGTGTCTGTTGAACTTTGTACTATCCATTTCCAGGCAAAACCTGACATGGACAATATCCTTTCAGCGTCTGTTTTTGCGGATGGTGGTTCCGGTGCCATCATCAGCAGCAGAACTCCTGAATCTACTTCCTACCGGATGGACGGATTTGAATCAGTAATTACGGAAAAAGGATCCAAAGATATGGCCTGGTCGATCGGAGATTCGGGTTTTAACATGATTCTTTCTACCTATATCCCTGAAATTTTGGGAAACGGCCTGAAAGGTTTTCTAAATCCGGTATTTCGAAAATACAATCTTTCAGCCGGGGATATCGATTTATGGGGCGTTCATCCCGGAGGCAGGGCCATTCTGGATCAGGTGGGAAAAACACTATCTCTGCCCGATCACTCACTTAATGCATCCAGAAAAGTTTTGAACGATTATGGTAATATGAGCAGCGCTACCATTCTCTTTGTTTTAAAAGAGTTGTTGAATGAGCCTGCCCGATCTGCTGAAAACAGAACCCTGGCACTTGCATTCGGGCCCGGAATAACGCTCGAATCCATACTTATGAACCGAATTGTTCGCTGAACTCCATGCCTTTGACTCTTCAAAAACGCCAGAAACATCTCTCTGAACTTATGGACGATCCTGATTGTGATCGAAGGCTGCTCTTTAATACCTATGATCAGTTTCAGTCCATAAATAAATTACTGGGGAACTGGAGAGGCATTTACAAAAAATGGATCCTCCCTGTCTTAGCTGCAGGCAACCGAAACACATCCATCCTGGACATTGGATCTGGTGGTGGTGATATCATTCGTTATCTGGCTTCATTATCTGATAATGATGGGTACAGTGTGAATTATACCGGAATTGATCCCGATCCCCGGGCTCTCGATTATGTTCAGAATAAATCCTTTACAAAAAATATCCGGTTTCACAGAATGACCTCTTCTGAACTTGTAGAAAGCGGCCGCAAGTTTGATATCGTACTTTCAAACCACCTGCTGCATCATCTGGACCCTCAGGAATTGACGTCTGTGTGCAACGATGCCCGCACTCTTTCAAACAAACTTGTATTGTTCAGCGACATCGAGCGAAGTATGGCCGGATATACTTTATTCAGGCTGATTGCCCCTCTTTTTTTTCGAAACAGTTTTATAGTTCCCGATGGCTTAACGTCAATTAAACGGAGTTATACACGCAACGAATTACTGAAAGCATTACCCGGCGGCTGGACGGTCAGAAGTTCATTTCCGTTCAGGCTCATAACCACATTTCAAATATAACTCAATGTCTGTAACTCCGTGTCTTTAGAAAAATCAACCTGTGATGTTGTAATTGTCGGAGGCGGCCCGATTGGGCTGTACCTGGCAGGAAAACTTCTCCAGAAGGGTTTGGAGGTAAGAGTACTGGAAAAAAAGAGACAGATTGACCTGCATTCCAAATCACTGGGAATACATCCGGTTTCCATGGAGCTGTTTGAAGAGGCAGGCATTTCTGAACCGTTTCTGCAAAAAGGGATAAAAATAAAAAAGGGAACCGCCTTTATAAACAGCGATCGTATCGGTGAAATATCTTTTGAAGAGTGTGCAAAACCATTCAATTATATCCTGGCCCTGCCTCAGTTTCAAACAGAAACGATCCTTCAGAAGTGGATTGATACATTAAGTTCAGATACAATAATTCGTGGAGCAAACGTCACGAATTTGAAACAGTATAGTGAGAAAGTCACTGCTACTTTTCAGTATAACGGTGAGAAACATGAGATCCAGGCGGCCTTTGCGGCCGGTTGTGACGGGGCTAAAAGCTTTGTTCGAAAGCAAGCGGGTATATCATTTGAAGGATCTGCCTATCCGGATACCTATATTATGGGAGATTTTACCGACAACACTGAATTTGGGACGAACGCTGCTGTATATCTGCACAAAGAGGGGTTGATTGAATCCTTTCCGCTTCCCGGTTCGCATCGCAGGTGGGTTGTTAAAACCAATTCCTACTATAAAAATCCGGCCAGAAATCACATTGAAGATCTGGTATATCAAAGAATTGGACACTCACTCAAAAACCAGGAAAACAGCATGATGAGCAGTTTCGGTGTACAGCACAAAATTGCCGGCAGCTTGCATTCCGGAAGGATTTTCCTGGCAGGTGATTCGGCTCATGTTGTGAGCCCCATTGGCGGACAGGGCATGAACCTTGGATGGCTGACCGCAGAAAGGCTTTTTCAAGTCATCTTACAATCATTAAAAAATCCGGAAAGAACAGACCACTACGCGAGTGAGTTTACCCGGAAATCACGGAAGGCGGCTAAAATTACTGCAAAACGTGCAGAGGTAAATATGTGGCTGGGCCGAAAACATCGTTTTCCATTCATCACAAAAGCGTTGGTATCGCTGATAGTAAATACTCCGGTATCAGCCAGGGCCGCGAAAATATTTACTATGCGTGGAATTTAACAGGATATACCGGTTAAGCTGTATACAGCTTAAATGGATGTTGTGGGAAATGATACTACAAAACGCGCTCCAGGATCATTTAGTACAGACATTTTCGCGTCCAGTTTTTTCAGTAATTCATGAACAATCCACATGCCGATTGAGCTTTTTGCCTGAATATTGAAATCCTCGGGAAACCCGATACCATTATCCGATACACTCAGGATCACAAGGCCTTCGTCGTAAGCAAGGTTTACTTTTATATTCCCTTTTTTAGCATCTTCGTCAGTAAATGCATGCTTATAGATATTGACCAGTAACTCATTAAGAATCAATCCCGAAAGCAAGGCCTTATCCTGTTGCAGCATAATCTGGCTGTCGGAAACCGAAATTTCCACATCATGAATGAAAAACTTCATGGTCTCTTCAATTCTTTCAACCAGCTCTTTGATATACGACCGGAGATCAATCTTGCGGTTTAAGTTACGCTCGCAGAGCATTTCATGAAGTTTCGCCATTGAATTCACCCTCATGCTTACATTCTTAAGCACAGTCTTGGACTTCTGATCTTCAACAGCATCAATTTCCTGGTAGATCTGGTCGTAGAGTACCTGAAGGTTATTTTTAATGCGGTGATGAATTTCAGCAATGAGTACATCTTTCTCTTTCAGCTGATCATGGAGCCGGTCTATTTTTCTGGTTCGCTCCATCGCAATGGTAATATGTGCGGCAAGAGCCTGAAAAACCGGGATATCGGTCGATTTATACTCTTCTCCGTTTCTTTTGTTCAGAGCTTCAATCACTCCAATTACTTCATTCGACTTATTGATTAAGGGAACCCCTATCAAATTCTTGGTCGTAAAGTTCTTGGCCAGATCACCGTAAAAATATTCTGATTTTGAAACATCATTGGTCAGGTAGGGTTTTTTATTTTCCAAAACCCATCCGGCAATCCCTTTATTTTTTGGAATACTTTTCCCCACAACTTCATTTTTGGCGGGCCCTGTGGGTACGCTGATGAATAACTCTTCATTTTCTTCGTCTACCAGCAAGAGTGAGCTGGCTTCCGACCTCATGACAAGCCGGGTAGCCTCCATACTCTGAAACAGAACGGTCTTAAATTCATTGCTGGTGTTGATGCCCTCCAATGTATCCAGAAGCAGGGTAAGATTTTCCTTTTGCAGATTATCGTGAATGCTATCGTTTTTTTGCTCTTCTTCTCTGGGCGTATCCATATTACCTATTCTGTTCTACATTCTGAGTTAACATCATGTTATACAAGTTAAAGTGAGGAATTTATAAAATTCTATCTCAATTCAATAATCGAAATCAATGTAGAGATTTATTCGATAAGGTTTAACTAATTGATTTAACTTCTTGAATGAAAACTGAATGAACGGCCATAAAAAAGCCCGGCGGCTGCCGGGCTTTTAATTATTTAATTGAAAATGGCCGAATGGCATCATGCCATTCTATTCAATTTTTAATTTCAACCATTACGCTGTTTTTTTGTCCTCTTCCACATAATCGCGAAGTACTTTGTGAAGGATGCCTCCGTTACGATAATAATCAATCTCAACGGGTGTATCGATACGGCAAACGGTTTCAAACTCAACGATTTCACCATTGGTTTTTTTCGCTTCCACTTTCACGGTTTGCTGTGGTTTCAGGTTGTCATCAACATGTATATTGAATGATTCCGATCCGTCCAGGCCAAGGCTGTCGTGCGATTCTCCATCTGCGAATTGAAGCGGAAGCACTCCCATCCCAACCAGGTTGGAACGGTGTATTCGTTCGTATGAAGCCGCAATAACCGCTTTCACACCCAGCAGAATTGTTCCTTTTGCCGCCCAGTCGCGCGATGACCCGGTACCGTACTCTTTTCCGGCCAGGGCTACAAGTGGAGTCCCTTCCCTGATATAGCGTTCTGCCGCATCAAAAATGGTGGTAATTTCACCGGTTGGATGATACTTTGTAAAACCGCCTTCCTTTCCGGGTGCAAGCTGATTTTTGAATCGTACATTCGCAAAAGTACCCCTGGTCATGACCCGGTCATTACCCCGCCTTGACCCGTAGGAATTAAAATCTGCGGGCTCAATGCCGTTCTCAATCAGGTATTCACCGGCCGGGCTGTCAGTTTTGATATTTCCTGCCGGAGAGATATGATCTGTTGTAATAGAATCACCCACTTTCACCAAGACTTTTGCACCTTTAATCGGCTTAATGGGTTCTGGCGTTGTTCCCATATCCATAAAGAATGGGGGCTCCTGAATGTAAGTTGATTCCTCTTTCCAGTCGTAAAGTTCGCCTCCGCCTACAGGTATTTTATCCCAGGTTTCCGATTCAAAAATATCACCATACATTTTTGAAAACAGTTCCGGTCGGATGGCTTCATCAAGAAATTCAGCAATTTCATCACTTGTTGGCCAGACGTCTTTCAGGTACACATCGTTGCCCTCTCTGTCTTTACCGATCGGATCCTGAGAAAGATCGATATCAACTGTGCCGGCAAGGGCATAAGCCACAACAAGCGGCGGAGATGCAAGATAGTTTGCTTTCACATATGGATGAATCCGGCCCTCAAAGTTCCGGTTGCCCGACAGAACTCCGGCCACAATCAGATCTCCTTCTTTAACTGCTTTCTCAACCGGTTCAGGCAGCGGGCCAGAATTACCAATACAGGTTGTACAGCCGTAACCCACAAGGTTAAACCCAAGCTGATTCAAATAGTCTGTTAATCCGGCTTCATTTAAATATTCAGTCACTACCCGCGACCCCGGGGCAAGGGATGTTTTTACATAAGCCGGAACTTTCATACCTCTTTCCACAGCTTTTTTGGCGATGATACCGGCACCCAGCATTACACTTGGGTTGGAGGTGTTGGTACAGCTTGTGATAGCAGCAATCACCACATCACCATGTTTCATCTCAATCGTCTGGCCATTTTTATAAATACCCTTGTTAGCCAGTTTTTCCTTTGCAAGATTAAAACCCATTGTCTGATCGCTGCTGGTCAGAGAGTTCTGAAATGTTTTCTTCATATTGGGCAGCGTAATCCGATCCTGAGGGCGTTTCGGCCCGGCCAGTGAAGTCTCAATCTCGCTCAGATCCACTTCAAGAACTTCAGAAAATACGGGGTCCGGGGTTTCATCGGTACGGAATAGCCCCTGTTCTTTCATAAAACTTTCTACCAGGTTCACCTGCTCCTCAGAGCGACCGGTTCGCAGCATATAACGCAGTGCTTCGCTGTCAATCGGGAAGAAACCCATTGTAGCACCATATTCAGGCGACATGTTTGCAATTGTTGCACGGTCAGGCAGGCTCATATTACTCAGTCCCGGGCCAAAAAATTCCACAAATTTACTTACAACACCGTGTCGCCGCAGCATTTGGGTTACCGTTAGTGTTAAATCGGTAGCAGTAATCCCCTCGCGTAATTTACCCACAACCTTCACTCCAACTACTTCGGGCACGAGCATGTAGATCGGCTGGCCAAGCATAGCCGCTTCAGCTTCAATGCCACCCACGCCCCATCCTAAAATTCCCAGGCCGTTAATCATAGTTGTGTGAGAATCGGTACCCACCAGTGTATCGGGATATGCCACGGTTGTGCCGTCTTTTTCCTTTCGGGTAAAGACGCCTTTTGCAAGGTATTCAAGATTTACCTGGTGAACTATTCCCCGTCCCGGAGGCACGACGCGAAAATTATCAAACGCTTCTTTTCCCCATTTCAGAAACTCATAACGCTCGCGGTTCCTCTCCATCTCCTTTTCAACGTTGAACATAAACGCATATTCCTGACCAAACTGATCCACCTGAACGGAGTGGTCAATCACAAGGTCAACAGGTACCTGTGGATTGATCGACTGTGGATTTCCTCCCATTCTCTTCATGGCTGAACGCAGGGCGGCCAGATCCACAACAGCCGGAACACCGGTAAAATCCTGCAATACAACTCTGGAGGGCTTAAAAGGAATTTCTCCCTGCGGACTCTTAGCATTGTAATCGGCAAGAAGCTTGATGTCTTTTTCCGTAATCGCATAGCCGTCGAATTCGCGCAGTACTGCTTCAAGTAATATTTTTATCGTAAAGGGCAGTTTGCTGATATTACCATAACCAAGTTCTTCCAGTTTTTTTAAACTGTAAAGATGTGCTTCACCTGAACCCGTGTTAAATGGTATTTTTGTTTCCTGAAGTGGGTTTTTGGTTGTCATAAAGTTCCTCTGGTTGAATTTATCAATAGGGTTAACATTTATTTTTTATACTCTCAAAATACATTTTATTTGAGATAATATCTTTCCTAAATCGATTAATGGGTTGCCGGCCATTTGAAATTCCTATTCACATGAAGATGTGATTTTTACCTGTGTACACGGAACCTATCTTACATCTAACCGTACGAATACTAAGCTATCCCACTAACCCTGATATTATGAAACAGACAGCTAATAAATTCCCGGTACTTTTCTCTATGTTTACACTTCTTTTCCTGATTTCCACGGGTTGTACGGGAGAACGGGGCCCTGTTGGCCCTGAAGGCTCTGCAGGACCGGAAATCATACCAGTTTCATTTGAATTTGAAGCGGATATGATTCCCGAAAATGATTTTGAATTCTTTGCTGATATTCCCGGATCGATCGAAGTATTCGACTCGGATGTGATGCTGGCCTATGTACTTGAAGATTTTATTCCCGAAGATGACCTGGAGGTCTGGCGACAGCTGCCGCTCACGGAGTTCAACAGCAACGGCACCATTCTCATTAACTTTGATTTCACGGCCGTTGATATCAGGGTATTCTTAGATGCAAACTATCCTCTCGGGGCTTCAGACGGTTACGAAGGATTAGTCATAAGAGCTGTTCATGTACCTGCTGATTTAGTTTCTGCCGGTAAGACGGAAAAAATCAGGGGCACCAACTCCGTCGGTGAACTGGAAACTGTTTTGGGAATGAAAGTTAAACCATACAATTTGGAGTAATTGGTTGGACTGCATCGGTTTTTCAGCATCAGATCTGTTGTACTGATGCTGAAAAATGGGTCATTATAATCCCTAATTGGCTCTTTTAACTTTAGTGATTCATTGCAAGATCAAACGCCACAGGGCTCCTGCCGGGGGGTGATCGTCACATACCGGGCGGCAATGCCCGCTACCACTCCGGTTCCGTTTTCCACATTCGACACCGCATCCGGCAATTGCATCTCTTCCTCATTTAATTCAGAAAGATCCGGCCAGTCTTCGCTTGCTGTGATAACAACTAATTCTCTCTTGTTTACAATAAAACCGAACGCTGTCACTCCCAGTTCTCTTGCAATCGCTGTTCTGTTTTCCACATCTAAAAGATAGTTGCCATCCTGATCAACAAATACATCCCCGAGGTATGGCAATATAATTTCTGTTTCAGGAGTACAACCGAAATCGGTAAAGGCCTGTACAAGGTACCTGAACTCAAAGCTAACCAGCGGTTCCACACTCGACCCCGTTACAGTTGCACTTTCGAGTTCGGTATCATATTCCACTTCAGGCATAGGAAGAACAGATGGCATTATTACTGTAACTTCGCTTTGGCGGCCGTCAGCGGCTTCAGCCATGATCGTATACGCTTCATTTGGATTCAGAACCTCTGCTGAACTGTAATTCTTTACATAAACCGTGTTGCTAAATTGAAAAAGAGAATCCTTCATCACTGAAGAATCACCCGTTAGTTCACGGATAAGGTTTACCTCCGCTACATTTGGCGCAGGGTCTTCAGGCAGAAGCGTTTCACCTACAGGCATAATTCTTACCCATTGTGTATCGGCATGCAGATCCAGCGTACCGTACATTGAAAAGGCATAACGGTCGTTATCATGGAGCGGTTCAAATGTCTGCTCGCACCCGGTTCCGGAAATAATGGTAGAAAGTATTAAAACTACAGCCGTTAAAGCGGTCAAATTCCTGTGCTTTATCATTTCGACTCCAGTTTTAGTGACACATACGGCATCAGCGGCATCTGATTAATCCCTCTTTGATTAAAAACATCATAATAGAACAGGTTTTCCCAGTTATAGGCATTCATGGCCCCGCCCTGAACTTTCATTCTGACTGATGACAAATCAATAGCCTGTTCAACGGATACGTCGAGCCGGTGAAAATCAGGTAAATTTCCATCAAAGGGTTTATTTAACAGCAGGCGAGGATCACCGTAATCACCGGTTACATCCGGTGGGCGTTCTTCAAAACTGAAGTAGCTGTCGAAACCCATCGGGCGCGTAAACGGCAAGCCGGAACCATACATCCAGCTGATTCCAACACTGAAATTACCACTTTCAAATCCTGCCTGAGCGTTCAGCTGGTGCCGGCGGTCGTGAGGCGGATTATAGCGCTGTACCGGTTCCCCAAACCAGGTTCCAAAATGATCCTGAGCGGTTTTATATTCTGTAAGAGAGTATCCGTAACCAGCACTCAAATAGATATAACGATGATTAAAATCCAGGCGAACATCAACCCCGTGCACCGTTCCGTCGGCAAATGCCAGATCCGTTGTAAACTGAGCAATCGTACTCCAGGTTGAAACGGGTGTGTTCGTAATCTCTTTATAATAACCTTCTGCCGAAAAATTCAGGAAGCGTCCAACCGGCTGCCTCCAGCCCACAATTGCATGACGGGCTTCCATTGTCCGGCCGTCTTCGGGCATGGGCATCCAGGCTGTAAATGCTGTTCCCGCATCACGAAAATCCGAGATTCCCAGCAAAGGCTGCCGATAGATACCGATTGCGGCATGGATCTCTTCATCTGTCCTTCCACGGGGCATCCAGGATAACTGCAGACGCGGTTCAAAGCTTCCCTCATACCTGTTAATGTATGAAGTGTAAGAAAAGCCAGGATTCAGTGAAAAATGGTCACCCAGTGGCACATTTACGGCCAAATGTCCTCCTGTGCTTAGAAACGATTCGAACCTTTCACTAAAGCCTATAAATCTATCGGATATGTCGTAACCGGTGTTTCTGAAGTTTGAAAAAAAACCGTAATCCAGCCTCCACTCCCCCAGGTATTGAGTTATATTCAGGTCAACGTGTGATTTAAACACCCTGGATGACCTGCCAAGTGATTCATCTCCTCCGGCTTCGTTTGAAAAATGGGATAAACCAAAATTCATTTCCACAAACGATATATCCGATTCTTCCGAAACTCCGGCACAGCGCCCGCCCGTAACAATATTACTCCACTTAAAATACTCTCCATCATCATAGTTAAGCTGGCCCCGGTCGTAGGTTCTCATAAAAAGGGCTGAACAGCTTAACCCGGTGCCGTTCACACTGCTAGCTGGCTGTTAAACCGGAGTGGCTGCTGCTCTTCAAGAAATTGATTGCTCGACTCTTCGATCACAGATCCCCGAACAGACATCATTACCGAACTCTTCCCCTCCTTTACGGGGCTTTCAATAAACAGATCAGACACAAACGGGCTTAAAGATGCCGACCAGCCACGGTTATACAGATTACCATTTTTCAGCCTTACGTCCATAACGGCAGAGGTGCGGCTGCTAAATTCCGGACCAAATCCGCCTGCATAAAAATCAGCTTTCGAAACCACATCCTCAGGAAACACCGAAAAGAAACCGATAATATGAAATGGCTGATAAATCAATGTGCCATCCATCAAAACCAGATTTTCTGAGGGAGTTCCTCCCCTCACAAACATCTGGCCGCCTCTATCACCGAAAGCAACAACACCGGGCTGCATCTGAATATATCCGGCCAGGTCAGCACTGCCCGCCGGTGCCGGAGCCCGTCCAAAATCCTCCCCGCGTATGGTTATCTGACCAGGTACAACATCATCTTCACTCTCCTCGGAAATGGTTACCTCCTGGAGACGCTCACTTATAACCCTCATAATCACATGTTTTACGATATTATCTCCCCATGTGTCTACATTCAGAGTATCAACATGGGTTTCGAAGCCCACATAGCTTACGGCAAAAATGTATTCTCCCGCCGTTACATTATTAAATTGATACAGACCGTTTGCATCTGTTATGGTTCCCCTGGGTGGTTCAGCATCCTCCGAAATCTGCTGCAGGGTTACATTTGCCATTTCAAGCGGCCGCCCTGTCTGCCTGTCGCTGATAATACCGCGAAGGGTGCTTTGTGAACAGACTGTCTGCACAGATACGATGAATAGGAAAGCAGTAAACCAAAAGGCTGTTTTAAAAGCCATTATATTTCAAATTGTCTGTTTTCTGATTTGAATTCATTGTAAGATATAGATATTAATAAATGCATCACATATAGATGTTACTTTTAACAGCCTGCCGATAAGAATCTTCCAAGGAATAAACTTTCTGTTGTTTATATATTGCAATCCACGAGATTTACCCTTATTTTTTTCGACTTATCAATTTTTGAAGAAAAAACAGCAGAGAACTCGTGAATACGATCAGTAATAAAACATATTCGGCAACACCATCCGACACCAAAAAAAAATGGGTCATCATTGACGCTGAAGACCAGCCGCTTGGCAGGCTCAGCACTCGTGTTGCTTCTATTTTACGCGGAAAAAACAAACCGGAATTTACTCCTCATATGGATACCGGGGACAATGTAATTGTCATCAATGCCGAAAAAGTTGTACTAACAGGCAAAAAAATGACTGACAAACAATATTTCCGTCACACCGGCTATCCCGGCGGAGAGAAGTTTACATCAGCTCAAGAGATGATGGAAAAAGATCCAACATCTTTAGTGATGACGGCTGTGAGAGGAATGCTTCCCAAAACCAAACTGGGTAGAAAAATCCTGAAAAACCTGCGTGTTTATGCAGGGCCGGTTCACCCCCATACCGCACAACAACCAGAAATTAAAGAGATTTCATAATCTGATATGGCTCAAGCAAATTATATAGGACGAAGAAAAACGTCGACAGCACGTTTATACATACAGGACGGAAAAGGCGAAGTTGTCGTTAACGGAAAGCCACTTGATGAGTTCTTCAAAACTCAGGCCCGTATTAATGTTGCCAAACTTCCTCTGGATGTTACTGAACTGGAGGGCAAGTATGATATTAAAATTACCGTTCGCGGCGGCGGCGTTACCGGACAAGCAGGAGCCATCTCACTGGCTCTTGCACGGGCTCTCGACGATCTGAATGAAGACGTTCACGGAATACTTAAAGAGAACGGATTATTGACCCGTGATGACCGAATGGTTGAACGCAAGAAGTACGGACAGCCTAAAGCGCGAAAGAAATTCCAGTTCAGCAAGCGATAAGCGAGCTACAGGTTTCAGGGTATATTTACAAGGCAATCGCGTACTTATATCCACGTACCTCATATTGATACAAGAACTTTAACAGCAATCAGTTTGCGGCAAAAAGCTACAGACTGAAAAACACATACACAGCGACCCTTCGCAGAGTGTCCGTCAGCTGACGGATGAGCGCAACGGGAACGACCTGTGTAGAGGACTAACTCAAACATACATAATATTTACCATGCCTAAAGCAGCATCCGTAGAAGATCTACTCAAATCCGGTGCCCATTTCGGACACCTTACACGCCGATGGAATCCCAAGATGAAAGAATTCATCTTTATGCAACGAAACGGGATTCATGTCATCGACCTAAAAAAATCCCACTCTTACCTGCAGGAAATCCTGGACGAAATTACTAAACTGGCCAGGGCCGGAAAAACAATTCTATTTGTCGGTACAAAAAAGCAGGCTCAGGAAATTATTAAAACCGAGGCCATCCGTTGCGGAATGCCTTTTATCACCCATCGCTGGTTAGGCGGAATGCTTACCAACTTCAGCACCGTCCGTAAGAGTATTACCCGGATGGAAGAGATTGACCGCATGAAAAAAGAAGGTACTTACGATGAGCTGACCAAAAAAGAGGGCCTCATGCTTGATCGTGAGAAAGAGAAACTGGAACAGACACTTGGCGGTATCGCTAATATGAACCGTCTGCCCGGGGCCATCTTTGTTGTGGATACCATTAAAGAGCATATTGCTATTAATGAAGCGGTTAAATTAAATATTCCTATTGCTGCTATTGTTGACACTAACAGTGATCCCGATATTCCAGACTTTATTGTGCCGGCCAATGATGACTCAGCCCGAACTATTCAATTAATTGCAGGACAGGTTGCTGATGCAATTATTGAAGGAAATGCTGAACGGGAAGCGATGAAAGAGGAAGAGCTGATGGAAGAAGCAGCGGCTGAAGCGAAAAAAGCTCCGGAAAAAGAAGAAGATGTCGAAAGCAGTGATGTTGGCGGCAAGTCGAAACGACGTAAGAGACGCCGTAAAAAGACTGACGACGAAGAGGCCGGTGAAACCAAAAAAGAGACAAAATCCGGTGATGAGGAAACTTCAAAGAAAAAAACAGAGCCTGAGGCAGATGTAAAAGATTCCAAGGCTGAAGCAGAAAAAAAAGAAGAATCAAAGAAAACTGAAACAGCTGATTCTGAGCCTGAAAGTAAAAAAGAAGAAGAAAAAAGCTCTGAAAAAGAGTAACTCAGACGAAATATTAAAAGATAAATTATTATAGCAATGAGCATAAGTGCAAAAGATGTAATGAAACTGCGTGAAGCTACAGGCGCAGGAATGATGGATTGCAAGAAAGCCCTTACCGAAGCAGACGGTGATATGGACAAAGCTGTTGAAATACTTCGTAAAAAAGGACAAAAAGTTTCAGAGAAACGAGCCGACAGAGATGCCAACCAGGGATTGATCCTGACACGGCTCAGCGATGATAAATCGGAAGCCTCTGCACTTGAAATTAATTGTGAAACTGATTTTGTTGCCAGAAATGAAGATTTCCAGTCTCAGGCAAAGTCATTTCTCGACAAAGCTTTTGAAAAGAAAGTGAAGTCGGCCGGGGATCTTTTGAATGAAGAGGTTGACGGATTAACAATTGAGAAGCATCTTGAATCGATGGTTGGTAAAATCGGCGAAAAAATTGAGATCAGCCGTGTTGTTTATGTTAAAACATCCGGTACGATGGTTGATTATATTCACCCCGGAAACCAGCTTGGCGTATTGGTTGAATTTGAGGGTGCTCTTAACGACGAGACCATCGGCAAAGATGTAGCCATGCAGATCGCCGCGATGAACCCGATTGCCGTAACCAGGGACAGTGTGGATGCTTCGGTTATTGATAAAGAGCTTGAAATTGCCAAAGAGCAATTAATTAATGAAGGCAAACCTGCTGAAATTGCAGAGAAAGCCGCAAAGGGTAAACTGCGCCGATTCTATGAGGAACGGGTTCTCCTGGAACAAAAATTTGTAAAAGATAACGGAGTCTCCGTAAAAGAATACCTGGAAAAGAATGATGCTCCACTTGTGAAGTCGTTCCATCGTCTTCAACTCGGTGAAGCATAATATTATTTTTTAAAAGCTGCCTTTTCAGGTAGCTTTTTTTTTACCAAACATCGAAATAAAATTCATTGTGGCAAATCAATATAAACGAATTCTTTTAAAACTTAGCGGTGAAGCACTGCTTGGAGAACAGGGGCATGGAATCGATTCAAAGGTTCTGGCACAGTACGCCGATGAGATCAAAGATATCCAGGCTGAAGGGATTGAAGTCTCTGTAGTGATTGGCGGCGGAAATATCTTCCGGGGCGTAAAAGGTGCAACCGAGGGTATGGATCGTGTTCAGGGAGATTACATGGGAATGCTGGCAACTATGATAAACAGCATGGCCATGCAGGATGCCCTGGAGAGAAAAGGTGTGCATACCCGGCTCATGAGCGCCATCAGAATGGAAGAGATTGCCGAACCCTACATCCGGCGGCGTGCCATTCGGCACCTCGAAAAAGGACGCGTAGTACTATTCGGTGCAGGTACGGGCAACCCTTACTTCACAACCGATACGGCCGCATCGCTGAGAGCCATTGAAATAGAAGCCGATATCATACTGAAAGGCACCCGCGTGGATGGAATTTACGATTCTGACCCAGAAATTAATCCGGATGCCGTAAAATATGACATCATAACAGGCGATCAGATACTTGAAAAACGGCTGAACGTAATGGATTTAACTGCCTTTACACTCTGCCGCGACAATCAGACACCGATCATTGTGTTTAACATGAATATTCCACACAATCTAAAAAAGGTTGTCTGTTCTGATGAAGCCGTGGGTACAACCGTTGTTTGGGATGAAGAGTAGATTTATTAAATTCAGAAGGTTTACAAAATTACAGATCTAAAGCTATTAACAATAATCTTTTCTTATGATCCCTGAAGATTTACAAATCATCATTGACTCGGCAAAAGAAGATATGGCCGAAGCGGTAATCTTCTGTAAAAAAGAGTTTTCGCATATCAGAGCCGGAAAGGCGTCGCCCTCACTACTGGATAACGTTAAGGTAGATTACTACGGGTCGCAAACCCCTTTGAATCAGCTTGCTAATGTTACAGCGCCGGAAGCCCGGTTACTGGTTGTACAGCCCTATGATAAATCTTCAATGGAAGATATTGAAAAGGCAATCATGGCTTCGGGGTTGGGCCTGAACCCCAACAATGACGGACAAATTATCAGGATCCCCCTGCCTATGCTGTCGGAAGAGCGGCGCAAGGACCTGGTAAAACATGCAAAAGAAGTGGCTGAAAAGGCACGGATCAGTATCCGGAATACCCGCCGTGATGCAAATGATACGATCAGAAATACCGTACAGGAAGAATCATTGCCTGAGGACAGCCGTTTTGAAAGCGAAGATGAAATTCAAAATCTCACCGATAAATATATTAAACTGGTTGATGAGCTGCTTGAAGTGAAAGAGAAAGAGATCATGACGGTTTAGCAGTTCTGTACCTTTTATTTATAACCTGTTCAGTTTATTCGCTTCCGTAAAACTTTACGATACATTCGCTTATGGCTAATATATTTTGAATAGGTTTTACGTAGTGCGGAGATATCTCAATAAATATCTCTTTTTAGCAATCCATCACTCCCTTTTTTACATTAAGTACGCATGTATATATCGGATCTTGAATTACACGGATTTAAAAGTTTTGCCCATAAGACACATGTAAAGTTCGACAGCGGTATCACCGCAATTGTTGGCCCGAACGGGTGCGGAAAATCGAACATTGTGGATGCACTGCGATGGGTTCTGGGTGAACAACGCCCTACCCTTCTTCGATCAAGCGCCATGAGCAATGTGATCTTTAACGGAACAGCCAAGAAGAAGGCGCTTGGAATGGCCGATGTGTCCCTCACATTTGTGAATGACAAAGGTATCCTTCCCATCGAATACAGCGAGCTTACCATTACCCGGCGCCTTTACAGGTCGGGAGACAGCGAATACCTGATCAATAATACCCCCTGCCGCCTCAAAGATATCATGGAACTCTTTATGGATACGGGGATGAGCTCGGATGCCTACTCAGTGATTGAGCTTAAAATGGTGGAAGAGATATTAAATGACCGGAATAACGACAGAAGGCGGCTGTTTGAAGAAGCCGCGGGTGTGACCCGGTATAAGGAGAAGCGTAAGCAAACCAACCGTAAACTGGATGAAACCCTTAAAGACCTTCAGCGGCTCGAAGATATTCTTGTGGAAGTCCGGAAGAAAGCCCGTTCGCTGGAAATACAGGCTGAAAGAGCTGCCAGGGCTAAATCATTTCAGGGCGAACTCCATCACCTTGATAAAGCCTATACACTTCATCAGTATCAATCCATACTGGAAGAGCTTGAACCTTTGAAAACCCGCATTTCGAATGCTGAAAATGAGAAAAAAGAGATAAGTACCCGCCTGGAAGAACTTGAGCAAAATGAAGAGAAGGCCAGAACTTCCCTTCTCGAAAAAGAACGGAACCAATCTGAAGCTCAGAGGCGGGTCAGCCAGCTGTTTTCGTCGATCAAGGATATGGAAACCAACCTGCGTATAGCACGGGAAAAAATATCCAACGAAGAAGGTGTTATTAAGCAGCATGAAAAGGATATTGAACAGAGTGGCAAGGACCTGTCGGAGCTGGAGGAGCTGAGATCGGTAAGTATTCAAAAACTGGAGAATTTTACCGAAGAGAAGGAGAGATCCGAACAGACTCTGAAAGATTCTAAAGAGCGGTTTACACAGGTACAGCAACAGTATACGAAGATACGGCATGAGCTTTATGAACTGGAGATTGCCGTCAGTAACACCAATCAGAAACTGGCGGGGCTTCAATCCAGCAGAATAAAACTGGAATCGAAGCTGGAGAGCAGCGAAGATGACCAGCTTCGAATAAACCGGAATATTGAAGACCTTGAAGATGAGATTCTGAATGCAAACGGTGAACTGAAATTAGCAAAAGAAAAATCCGAAAAAGCATCGGAAAAGCTTGGGCTACACGAACAGAAATTAAAAGAATCGGTATCTGAACGCCGCCGTCTGGAAGAACAGAGGGAAGAACTGCGGGATAAAATTCGCCGGTTCAAAAGCCGCAAAGATGCCATTCAATCTGAAATGGCTCTGCTTGAAAACCTTGCTGAGTCGAATGATGCCATGCCGGGATCCATCGCCTATCTGTCTGAACATCACAGCAAAGAATTTAAAATCCTGAAACCGGTGGGCGACCTGCTGCATACCAGCGAAGAACTGGCCCCAGCCCTTGAAGCCGCATTGGGAGAAGCCATCCATTTTGTAGTCGTTCAGACTATGGACGAGGCTGTTAAAGCTTCTGAATTCCTAAAGGAGAATGAAAAAGGCAGGGCTACATTCATCCCGCTTAATGAACTAAAAAACAGCTTTCCGGTGGAGGCAGAATCTATTTTTCATCATGTTAAGTGCGATGACTCTTTTGTAAGAGCGGCTGAATTACTCCTTGGCTCAACCCTGCTGGCAGAGGATGTGAAGTCGGCTTCTGAGATGCTTAAAACTTCAGGCAGTGCTGCGGTAACTGCAGAGGGTGATATGATAACTTCCAATCGATTTCTTCGAAGCGGGAGCAAAAATAAACAGGCAGGAATTCGCCTGGGCCTTAAAGATAAACTTGATAAGCTATCAAAAAATTTAACCGCCGTTGAAGCTGACCTTGAGAAAGAAGAGACGGTTCTGGCCGGGCTGTATGAACAGATTGAATCGCTAAACCCGGATTCGATCCGTGAAGAAATCAAACAAATTCAAAAAGAACAAAGGGAGTACGATCAGGCCATCAGCCGGTACCAGTCGAGTATACAGGTTTATGAAAAAAATATTAATGACCTGAAAAACCGTGAGGATACACTTGCCAGTAACCGAAGCGTGGCAAAGGAAGAACTCGACTCACTGCACCCCCGGCAGAAAGAACTGCAGCAGGAAGTTTCCAGGCTGAGTGTTGAACAGGACGCTAAAAAAACGGCCCTTCAAAAACTTGAAGAAGAGAGGGCCATTGCCCAGAACCGGTATAATGATGCCCAGCTTAAACACCAGGATGTAAAAAATAAGGCAGATAACCTGGAGAGGGATGTTCAGCGGGCTGAATCGGGAATTCAGAACATAAAATCGCGTCTCTCTTCACGAAATGAGCTGCTTGAACAGAGCCGTGAGAAGATCACTGCATACAAAGATGGAATTATTCAAACAGAAAAAAAACTCACTGAGACCCGGGATCTGAAAGAAGAGGCCGATGAAACTCTTAAGAAAGCTGAAGAAGAGAGCAGCAAACAGCGCGGAACCATTAATGAAATTGAAAAGGAACTCAAGGAACTTCGGCGTCGCAAGGAAGTGAACATGGAACTGGTTCATCATCTGAATATGGCGCGCGAAAAATTTGACCTGCAGTCTGAGAGTTTGTCCGACCATATCTGGGAAACGTATGGTATACTTATGAATCAGCTTGAAGAAACGCTTCCCGATGATATGGAACCCGATGATGCGAAGGAGCGAATCGGGTTTCTGCGACAGAAATTAAACCAGATTGGCGAGGTTAATCCGCTTGCGATTGAAGAGTTTAAAGAAGAGAAACAGCGCCTCGATTTTTATGAAGAGCAAATAGAGGACCTTGATAATGCCGAAAAAGAGCTGCGAACAACGATCGCCGAAATTAACGAAACTGCAGCTGATCGGTTTAATGAAACATTTGAAAAGATCAGGGTAAACTTCAAGGAAGTGTTCAAAACCCTGTTTCATGAGGATGACTATTGCGACCTGATTATCGAAGAAGATGTGGAAGATCCCCTGGAGGCAAAAATTGATATCAAAGCAAATCCAAAGGGTAAGCGCCCTTCAAGCATTAATCAGCTTTCCGGTGGTGAAAAAACCTTAACGGCCATTGCGCTTCTTTTTGCCATCTATCTGGTTAAGCCCTCTCCGTTTTGTGTACTGGATGAAGTAGACGCTCCCCTGGATGACGCTAATATCGAGCGGTTTTCTGCCATGATCAAAAAGTTCAGCAAGGATACACAGTTTATCATCATTACGCATAACAAAAAAACAATGTCTAAAGCGGAGATGATGTATGGTATTACAATGCCTGAAACGGGAGTGAGCCGTCTGGTGGGCGTTAAACTGGACGAAGTAGCCACAGCGTAAGTTTTAGTTACCTTTCTGCCAATTCAGATTCTGCAGCTATAAAGCCAAAAGCCGGCCATTGGCCCGTGTCATAAACATCCTGCCAGAACTGATAGGCCCTGTCCGTTCTGCCGTTTATGAAGTGCCAGTTTCCTATTCCATAACCAAGGGTTGAGTTTTTCAGGGCATCTGCAGAATTATCAACTAAATGCCCGGGACTGAAAATTCCTTTAAAAACGAGCAGCAGGTTGAGATAGGTGTCATTCTCAATGAGTTCGATATCTTCATGTATGGTATCAAGAACAGCACCGGCAGATTCATCTTTTCCTGACCGCTTTAGAGCCATATAGTACCAATAAACAAA
>JBBDMD010000159.1:0-1798 GCA_040878515.1 Balneolaceae bacterium
TATCCTTCTGCAATACCAGGAAGCTGTGCCACACATCCGGTTCAATATCAATTACACCGGGTAACGGAGAAGCCGTAATTTCCCGGTCAGTCAGTTTTAATCCTGAATCATTAAACGTCATAAACCGGATAGCACCCTGCAGAAGAATGATTGATTCTGATGTATGAGGAAGCGGGTGTTTGTGCGGCCTGATATAGGTGCCAGGCTGCAGAAAATTGATCAGCCGCTGTACCTCTGCATCCTGTTTTCTGTGAATAGGCTGGATGATGCGTAATCGTGCACTATTTCTCGATTTCCGCATGCCTTTTTCAATCAACTCTTCCGATAAATAAAAAAGATCTCCTGCCGGGTTCTCAAACGCTAATTTTTCCATCTGCTTTTGGCGATTTTATTGAATTCTCAGAGCCAGTGAAGCCATAAGGGCGGAACCTGTCAAAAGGCATTTTTCGTCTATATTATAGTTGGGATGATGCCAACTCCAGGTTGAGTCCGTTTCCTCACTGCCGCTTCCAAGGAAAAAGAACACGCCCGGAAAGTGCTGCTGGTAGAACGCAAAATCCTCACCGGCCATTATCGGTTTAGTCAACTCAATAGTTGATTGATCACCCAAAAGTGATTTCGCCTGATGAATAACTCTCTCAGTCAGATTTTCATCATTGATAACAGCAGGATAACCTTCATTAAATTTAAACTGATAAGATCCGCCCGCCCCTTCGGTAATCCCTTTTACAATGGCTTCCATCCTGTCACGGATTTTATAGGCATTCTCCTCCGAAAAAGTCCGGACTGTGCCTACCATTTCAGCTTTTGCCGGGATCACATTATACGTTGTTCCGGCTCTCACCCTTCCGATGGTTACAACCGCCGGTTCCGTTGGATCGATCGAGCGGCTTACAATGGTTTGAAACTGGCTGATTACCTGTCCCATCAGTACAATGGGATCAATCGTTAAATGGGGGCTGGCCGCATGTCCGCCCAGGCCGTGAAGAGTAATTTCAAACTCATCGGGCCGTGCCATCAGAGATCCGGGTTTCAAGGCAATTTCACCGGGACTGTAATTCGGATTTGTGTGTAGTCCATAGATTTCCTGAACCCCTTGATTTTGAAGATACCCGGTTTCGGACAGCAGCCTGCCTCCACCCGGTAGTGTCTCTTCGCCGGGTTGGAAGATCAACAGCACCTTGCCTTCAATTTCATCCTGCATTTCCGTTAAAATATTGGCGGCGCCCAATAGATTTGCCATGTGTGCATCGTGTCCGCAGCAGTGTGCGGCACCCTGGCGTTCCGAAAGAAACTCTTTTTTATGATCTCCCTCCTCTTCCATGGCCAGGGCATCGATATCTGCCCGGAGCGCAATCACCCGGTCAGATTTTTCACCCTCAATAATCCCTACGCACCCTGTTTCGAGGGGACGTTCAGCTTCAATTCCCAGTTTCTTTAATTCATGGATTATATAATCAGTGGTATCATACTCTTTAAAACTGATTTCAGGATTTTTATGCAGATAGCGCCGTGTCTGCACCATGTAATCGAAATGAGATTTTGCTTTTTCCTGAATAGTGTGTTTTAGATCCGTCATAAAGGAAACGTCTTTAAAATTTGTTCTGTTTTACTAATTAATCAGGCTGAATTTCCTGAATATCTCTAACTTAATCATTTATTATGATGATGACTGCAAACATTTTCTCATTTTCAAGGTTAGTTATCTATCTTATGAGATTCAATATTCACAACATGAACCGTTAACAAAATATACCGATTTATTTATGAATTCATTTGAGCTGCACATTCCCACCAA
>JBBDMD010000159.1:1898-3117 GCA_040878515.1 Balneolaceae bacterium
TAACAAAATATACCGATTTATTTATGAATTCATTTGAGCTGCACATTCCCACCAAGATTTATTTCGGAAAAGAGAAATCCGATGCTTTTTTTGAACACCTTCCCGAATATGGAAAAAAGACAATGATTGTTATCGGCGGCGGCAGTGTAAAAAAACTCGGCTACCTGGATGAAGTGAAAAAACAGTTAGAAAACAACGATGTCAACGCCATTCTTTTTGAAGGTATTGAAGCAAATCCGCATTCAAAAACCATTAACAGGGCCGCTAAACTGGGACGGGAAGAAAATGTAGAATTTATTCTGGCCCTCGGCGGGGGATCTGTAATGGATGCCTCTAAAGCGATTGCCGGGCTCATTTATAACAAAGCAGAGGATATCTGGCCCTATACCGTTGGCGGAGAAAAGCACCGGCAAATGAAGGGAGCACTACCCGTGGCAACCATTCCCACTACGGCAGCTACAGCGTCGGAAGTAACAGCCCATGCGGTGATCTCAAATCCTGATGTGAAAGGCAAATCTCCGGTTAGCTATCCTTTTATGAAACCATCGGCATCCTGGCTGAACCCTGATTTTCATACGTCATTACCACTGACCACCACACGTGACGGGGCAGCAGACATACTAAGCCATGTATTTGAAAATTACCTGCTGGGCGGACCAGAATCCGACCTGGCCGACCGATACAGCGAAAGCATTATGAAGACCGTAATGGAAACGCTGCCGAAACTTGAAGAGAATCCTGATGATGAACATCTTCGCGGACAATTGCTATGGGCATCCACCATGGCACTGAACGGAATGCAGACTGCTGGCCGGAAAGCCGCTCCATTTACTCTGCATAACCTCGAGCATGCACTCAGCGGACAGAACCCAGACCTTGCCCATGGCCGCGGACTTGCCATACTTTATCCGGCCTATTTCAGATGGTTATGGGAAAACGACCGGATCAGGGATCGGTTTGCATTGCTTGGAAACAAGCTCTTTGACATCCCCCTTCAAGATACAAATATTGCATCCCTGAATTTTATAACTGAATTTGAAGAGTGGTTAAAGGAAAATGGCCTTTATCAGCGCCTCAGCGATGCAGGGATACCGGAATCTGCTTTTGGTGATGTTGCCGATTACGCCATTAAAACGTATGGCGGCGGAGACGATAAATTAGAAGCAGCTGGCCCACTTACCAAAGAACAGATAATTGAGATCTTTAAAAAAACCGAGGA
>JBBDMD010000160.1:0-3050 GCA_040878515.1 Balneolaceae bacterium
ATACGCTCTTACATCTGCCGCTGCGGCCAACAGGGACGATGCCTGAAGTGAAAACTCTGAATATGATTGAGTATAAATCGGCAATGAGAGGCCCGCTTACTGTTGAACTTTTCAAGGAAATTGAAAAGGCTTTAAAGAGGGAAGAACAGGTGATCCTGCTTTTTAACAGGCGAGGTTACGCTTCATATTTACAGTGCGAAGACTGCGGACATATTCCGCAAAGCCCTGAGAGTTCCACAAGTTTAACCTATCATAAAAAGAAGAATATTCTTCTCTGCCACTACAGCGGGTATTCAAGAAAAGCGGATACCAGGTGTGAGATGTGCGGATCCGCAAACCTGACAACAAAAGGCAGCGGAACCCAACAGGTTGAAGAAGAGATTGCCGAACTGTTTCCTGAGGCAAGACTGCTGAGAATGGACCGCGATACAACATCCGGAAAGTATGGGCATCAAGAGATATATGAGAAATTTTTATCGGGTGAATCAGATATCCTGATCGGAACGCAGATTGTGGCAAAAGGTTTGAACTTCCCGAATGTTACGGTAGTGGGCGTGATCAATGCGGATACCGAACTGGCATTTCCTTCATTCCGGTCCGGCGAGAGAATGTATCAGTTGTTGAGCCAGGTTGCAGGAAGGGCAGGGCGTGCCGAAAAACCGGGTGTGGTGTATGTTCAAACCTGGAAACCCGGGCATCCGGCTATAAAGTATGCGCAGACTCACGATTTTAAATCATTTGCCCGGCATGAACTGGCAAACCGGCGGATGCTGCTTTTCCCTCCCTATTCGCGTATGGTGGTTTTTCAGTTTAAAAGCCCGTCGTGGAGCAAAGTGCAGATGGCTGCCGACAAATTTTGCGATGCCATGAGACTGATGGTGGGAGATGAAGTAGTGATGGGGCCGTCTCCCTCGGTTATTGAATGGCTGAACGGACAACACCAGTGGGAGGCAAATATCAAACTGAACAGGGAGTTTAATGCTCATGCAATCGAGAAATTGCTGGATAATATATTTGAAAAGTATAACTCCATGAAACCGAAAGGGGCAGGATCTGTCCGCATCAATGTTGATGTGGATGCGGTGGAATAGTAAAATATATGTAGTTAAAAACAGATTTATGATCCTTCAATGATAAATCTTACTTGGTTTAGTTTTAAAAATCTTGTCTTTCAATTTGTATATCCAAATTTGAATAAATAACACTTGCTTTAGGCTGAATTAATTAGATTATTTACCCTTGATTAATGATTTAACTGAGTTTTATGGGCGAAGAACGAGTACGAGTACCGGAATCGAAAGAGCAATCGCAGAAATTCTTAAAGTATCTGTTGCGTGACGTCCGTGCTATGGACAAAATGCTGAAAGATGGCTGGTTCGAGATTGATAATATCCGCATTGGTGCGGAGCAGGAACTCTGTCTGATCGACAGAAATGCGAAGCCTGCGCCCATCGCAATGGAGCTTCTGGAGGCTCTTGATGACAAAAGTTTTACGACCGAACTGGCTAAATTCAATTTAGAGACAAATCTTAAACCGCTGCTTTTCAAGGATAAATGTTTGTCTGAGATGGAAAGTGAAATTCTTTCCAAAATTGAAATTATTCGGAAAGCAATTAAGGAGTTTGACGGGGATGTAGCCCTTGCCGGTGTATTGCCTACCATCCGGAAATCGGACCTGGACATTTCCAATCTGACGCCCCTGCCCAGGTACAGAGCACTGTGTGACGCAATTAATAAATTAAGGGGAGATGAATACGACCTTCGGATACAGGGGGCGGATGAGTTACTGATGAGATTCGACACCCCACTGCTGGAAGCATGTAATACTGGGTTTCAGGTGCATCTGCAGGTAAATCCGGATGATTTTGTTACAAAATATAACCTGGCTCAGGCTATTGCTGGCCCGGTACTTGCAAGTGCAGTAAACTCGCCTCTGCTCTTCGGGAAAAGATTGTGGAGCGAAACAAGAATTGCCCTGTTTCATCAGTCGGTGGATACACGGAAAGTGGGTGATCACCTGCGCGATTCCAGCCCGAGAGTGACATTTGGGAACGACTGGCTCAAAGAGAGCATACTTGAAATTTACCAGGAAGATATTGCCAGGTACCGGGTTATTTTAAGCTCCGATGTAGATGAGGATGTTGAAAAATTATTGAAGGAAGGTAAAGTTCCCGAACTGAAGGCTTTGCAGGTTCACAACGGCACCGTTTACAGGTGGAACAGGCCCTGTTATGGAATCAGTAACGGAAAACCACATCTGAGAATTGAAAACAGGGTTTTTCCATCCGGGCCTACGGTTACCGACGAAATTGCTAATGCAGCTTTCTGGCTCGGACTGCTGAACGGAATGGATAAAGAATATCCCGATATTCGTAAAAATTTGGAGTTTGATGATGCCCGGATGAATTTCTTTGCAGCTTCAAAACTGGGTATGGATACTAAATTCCGGTGGACGGATGACAAACGCTATACAGCCGTGGATCTGATCACAAAAGAGCTTCTGCCGCTTGCAAAAGAGGGTCTTGAAAAGGCGGGGGTGGATTCAGGGGATATTTCGAGTTATCTCGATATCATTGCTGAACGTGCAGAATCGGGTAAGACCGGAAGTTACTGGATGGTTAAATCGTATAACTCACTCATGAAATCAGTGACGCGTGAACAGGCATTGACAGCCGTAACCAATGCAATGATAAAAAACCAAAAAAAAGGGGAACCGGCTCACAAGTGGGGCCTCGCCAAACTGGATGATATGGAAATGTGGCAGCCCTCCAATCTGCTGGTCGAAGAGTTTATGACAACAGATCTGTTTACAGTACAAAAAGATGATATTCTTGAATTGGTTGCCAATTTAATAGACTGGCGCAGGATCCGATATGTTCCAGTGGAAGACGACAGCAAACACCTGGTTGGGTTAGTGAGTATGCGGATGGTATTTAGAAAGTACAACAGAATCATTCATGAAGATGAAGAGACAACAGTATCCGTTGAGGAAGTAATGATTAAAAACCCAATCACAATTTATCCGGAAGCATCTATTCTGGAGGCAATTG
>JBBDMD010000161.1:0-3003 GCA_040878515.1 Balneolaceae bacterium
GGTATGAGTACCTTACACCGGAAGAGGCCGATGAATTGCGGGGGAGCCGGTCGGGCGTACTGCTGAAGCCGGTGCTGGAAGAGCAGCTACGTAAAATAAATACCATCCAATTTCGCGGGAAGAAGTACCCGTTTTCCAATCATAATATTTCGGGGGCGGTTCAGAAAATTAGTGATATGCCGTTGGTGAGTGGACTCATCAAAACCAATGAGCAGCTTTATCATCTTCTTACACTCGGCACCAGTTTTGAGGAGACGATCGAGGGCGACCGGAAGAGCTTCACCCTCCACTACATCGACTGGGAGCATCTGGAGAATAACGTGTTCCACATGGCCGAGGAGTTTAGTGTACAGCGTATCGGCAGCTATCATGAGTACCGTCCGGATATTGTTCTGTTTGTGAACGGCATACCGCTGGTTGTGATCGAGTGTAAGCGCCCCGATCTGAAGATGCGGGAAAAAGACAAGCAGCCTGTGGATCAGGCGATTTCGCAGCATCTTCGAAACCAGATGAACGACGGCATTCCCAATCTCTACGTCTATTCACAGCTGTTGCTCAGCCTGGCGGTAAACACAAATAAATATGCCACCACCGGCACACAGTCCAAATTCTGGAGTATCTGGAAAGAGAAGTTTGAATCATCTCAAAAAGAGAAGGAGTATGAAGAAGCATTATCCGAACTGAAAAACAGTCCGCTCGAACCCTCCACATTTGATTCCATCTTTTCCGACCGATTTCGATATGTGAAATCTCATTTTGAAGCATGGGAAAAAGAGATGCTGCAGGTAACGGATCAGGATCGAGTACTGCATGGGCTTTGCAGTCCGGAGAGGCTGTTACGATTCATAAAGCGGTACACTGTATATGATGCGGGAGAAAAAAAAGTAGCCCGCTATCAGCAATTTTATGCGGTGGAGAAAACCCTGCGAAGAATTCAAAACCCGGAACAGGGTAAACGAATTGGCGGTGTAATCTGGCATACTCAGGGCTCCGGGAAATCACTCACTATGGTGATGCTCGCCAAAGGCATTGCGCTGGACAGAGGAATTCCTGATGCTCGCATTGTACTGGTCACCGACCGGGTGGATCTGGATGACCAGATTTACAAAACGTTTGACGATTGTGATTTGGAGCCGGTTCAGGCCGCTACGGGAAATCATCTGATTCAATTGCTCAGAGAGCGAAAGCGTGCGGTCATCACCACCGTGATCAACAAATTTGAAGCGGTGGTTAAACGGAGCGATGTAAAAGAGGAGTCACCCAATATTTTTGTACTGGTAGATGAAGGACACCGAACTCAGTACGGTACAGCGAACGTTAATATGCAGCGGGCATTCCCCAACGCCTGTTTTATCGCCTTTACCGGAACACCACTGATGAAACAGGAAAAGAATACCGCAAGAAAATTCGGTGGTATTATCGATACCTATACAATTAAAGAGGCAGTGAACGACAAAGCTGTGGTTCCGTTACTCTACGAAGGGCGTCACATTCCGCAGGAAGTAAACAAAACCCCGATCGACACCTATTTTGAGCGTATCTCTGAACGGTTAAATGATAAAGAAAAAGCCGATCTAAAAAAGAAATTTAGCCGGGCTGATCAACTAAACGAAGCAGAGCAGAAGCTGATGACCATCTGCTACGACATTGGCGATCATTTTTCCAAAACCTGGCAGGATTCCGGGTTTAAAGGCCAATTAACGGTTCACTCCAAAACAGCGGCCATCAAATGTAAACAGTTCCTGGATGATTTTGATAAGGTGAGTTCTGAGGTGATTATCTCCGGTCCTGATACGCGTGAAGGCCACGAAGATACCTACGAAGAAAATATTGACATCGTTCAAAAGTTCTGGAAAAAAATGATGGAACGGTTTGGAACCGAAAGGGAGTACAACAAGCAGTTGATTTATCGATTCAAGAGCGATGAAGATCCTGAGATTATGATTGTGGTGGATAAGCTGATTACCGGTTTTGATGCTCCCAGAAACATAGTTCTCTACATCGCCCGAAGTCTAAGAGAGCACAAACTATTGCAGGCTATTGCCCGAGTAAACCGCTTGTTTGACGGGAAAGATTTTGGGTACATCATCGACTACTATGGAGTTCTCGGTGAACTGGATGAAGCACTGACCACCTATAGTGAACTGGAGGACTTTGAAGAGGAAGAGCTGGAGGGTACCCTCACCCAGATTCACGAAGAGATCGAAAAACTACCGGAGCGCCACGCCCATGTTTGGGATGTGTTTAACGGCCTGGACCGAAGTCTCGATTCACAAGTGTATGAAAAGCATTTGGAAGATGAAGCACTCCGGGATGATTTTTATGAGAGGCTGTCAATTTTTGTACGTACACTCAAACTGGCACTCTCAACATTTGACTTTATTCAGAAAACGGATCCGAAGAAAGTCAACGAATATAAAGCAGACGCAAAATTTTTTATGAGTCTTCGTGCATCCGTAAAATCACGCTATTCTGATGCAATTGATTACGGGCAGTATGAAAATCAGGTCCAAAAACTAATTGATACACACGTTACATCAAGCGAAGTGGTAAAACTGACGGAACAGGTCAATATCTTTGACCGGGAAAAATTCGAAGAAGAACTCGCCAAAGTGGAAGGCGATGCCGCCAGGGCGGATACCATCGCCTCACGGACGAAAAAAGCGATCAGCCTGAAGATGGATGAAGATCCGGCCCTTTATAAAAAATTCTCTGAGATGCTGGAACAGACGATCAGCGACTGGAGGGCTAGAAGGCTATCAGATGCGGAGTACCTGAATCGCGTACAGGATGTGATGGATAAGGTTCGATCCAGTACATCTGATGATACCCCTGACGAACTTCGTAATAAAAAAATGGCCCATGCCGTTTATGGTATCATAAATGAAATAACAAAAGTAGAAAGTGGAGGAAGGGAATACCAGGCGGATACGCCATCCATGGGACTAAAAATTGATGAAATCATCCAATCGCTCCTTGTGGTGGACTGGAAAATGAAACCAG
>JBBDMD010000162.1:0-2940 GCA_040878515.1 Balneolaceae bacterium
TGCAATGGTTCCGGTAAATTGTCTTTTCAACTCCTCAAATTTCTCCGCTTTCTGGTCGGGCATCAGGTCAGCAAATACATGGTCAATATTCAACTGCCGGCCTAAATTGTCCGCGATCTCCTGCCTGTCGCCACTCAGCATTACGGTTCGTTTTACACCCAGCTTATGCAGTCTCTCTATTGCATGAACAGAATCCTCTTTCAGCTCATCAGAAATCTCAAGGAATCCTTCGTACCGGCCATCAATAGCAACATGAACCATTGTGGATGCTACATTATTTGTATGCCCATTTAAAGATATTTTATATTCGTCCATGAAGGCTTTGCTGCCGATCAGGAGTTGTTTTCCATCAACCGTTGCCTGGATCCCCTGGCCGGGGATCTCGTTTTGTTCAGTAACCAAAACCCGGCCATTCACTTTTTCAGTGCTATAATCATTAATCGCTTTAGCTATCGGATGGATGGAGTTCTTCTCAACAGCATAAACCATCTCCAGGAGTTCTTCTTCATCTATGTGAAAACTCTTTACTTTTTGGATGGTAAAATTACCTTTCGTCAATGTACCGGTTTTATCAAATACGACGGTAGAAACAGACCTGAGAGCATCCAGAAAATTGGAGCCTTTCACCAGGATTCCATTTCGTGAAGCAGCACCGATACCACCAAAATATCCAAGGGGAATAGAAATAACGAGTGCACAGGGGCAGGATATTACCAGGAATACAAGGGCCCTGTACAGCCATTCTTCAAAAATATATTCAGTCGCAATAAAAGCCGGAATCACGACCAGCAGCGCAGCCAGAAAGACAACAGCCGGCGTATACACTTTTGCAAACGACCGGATAAACAGTTCTGTTTTTGCTTTTCGCTTTGATGCATTCTGAACCAGTTCCAGGATCCTCGAAATCGAACTGTTTTCGTACGTGCTGGTCACTTCGATTTCGATCAAACGGTTCAGGTTCATCATTCCGGCCAGTACTTTTTCACCTGATGAATAGTGCCGGGGTTTACTTTCGCCGGTAAGTGCCGACGTGTCAAATGCCGATCTTCCGCTTACCAATACTCCGTCCAAAGGTACCCGTTCGCCGGGCCTTACCACGATGCTCTCTCCAATTTTTACATTGCCGGGATGCACATCCTGGGTCTCCCGGTTCACTTTCAGATGGGCAACCTCAGAGCGAATATCCAGAAGTGCCTTAATATTATTCCGGGCCCGCCGTACGGCATTTCCCTGGAACACCTCTCCAATAGAATAAAACAGCATCACGGCGACTCCTTCCGGATATTCACCGATCAAAAAGGCACCCAGGGTTGCTATACCCATCAGGAAAAATTCATTAAAAACCTCCCCTTTTTTCAGTTGCCTGAACGACTGGTACAAAACGGGAATTCCGACCGGCAGATATGCAAACCCATAAAAGATGAGCCTTAAGGGATCACTGAACCAGGGCGCGGTAACCAGGTAATCCAGGGTCAATCCTGTTATCAGGAGAATAAAGCTTACGGCCGGTTTCCAGTTTTCAATCAAAAAGGATTGTGATCCGGCAGCCTGTTTTTCACCGGTTTCGGGTGCGCAGCAATCGGCACCACAACCCTCTTTTTCTTTTACGGGTATATCCATCATCTGCATACGTCAATTTGTGATTCATCGAACTCTGTTTTAAAGTTATTCAATGAAGGGTTGCAACAGTATTGCAAAGTTCAGGAAGTGCAATCAGGACACAACCCGTTGATCACGAAATTGGCAGTATCTGGAGTAAATGAATCAGGCAATGCCACTTCAGGAATAGACAGGTCATTAAAGCAATATGTTTTATCGCATACGGAACAGTAAAAATGGACATGCATATCATCGGGATAGGAGCAGGTGCAGTCATCGCGACACAGGGCAAATTTCGTATTTCCGCTGTTATCGTGTATTTCATGAACAAGGCCGTGGTCGCGAAATGTTTTCAGCGTCCGGTAGAGGGTAGTCCGGTCAGATTTTCCTAAAAAATCTTCCATATCCGACAGGCTTACCGCTTTCCCCTGCTGTTCCAGCACATCCAGCACCCGAATCCTGACTGCTGTGGGCTGAATATTTCTGGACTGTAATTTTTGTTCACGTTCGGTGATTTTCATCTCACACCCTTTCTCAAATTATCAGGGATAAATTCTTCAATTCGATTATACAAAATTTTATGAATCTCTTTATTTCCGGCAATCACCCGCTGGCCGAAAAGCCAGTCATCTCCGCCCTTCCAGTCAGTTACTACCCCACCTGCTTCCTGGATTATGAGGGCCGCGGCGGCTACATCCCAGGCATGCAGTGAGTATTCAAAAAAACCGTCAAAACGCCCGCATGCCACACAGCAAAGATCAAATGTTGCTGCACCCGGCCTGCGAATACCCTGAAGCTCTTTCATCAGATGACGAAAGAGTTTCAGATAGGGATTAATAATCGATAAATCGTTGTAGGGAAACCCTGTACCAATAAACGCATTTCTCGGCTCGTTGGTATCAGAAACGGTAATTTCCTTTCCGTTCAGCCATGCCCCATCACCTGCCACCGCCGTAAACTCTTCCATCCTGTTCACTTCGATCACGACCCCAACTTTGGGTTTTTTGTTTTCCCACAAGGCTACGGACACGCAAAAAACTGGAAAATTATGAGCAAAGTTTGTAGTCCCGTCAATGGGATCCACTATCCATGTGCGGCTGTCGGTCAGTACCTCTTCACTTTCAGTCTCCTCTGCCAGAATCTCGTCCTCAGGAAAATGCTCTTTCAGCATCCCAATAATGACCTCCTCAGTTTCGATATCTGCATCGGTTACCAGGTCGTGAAATCCTTTTTCCCGGATATTCAGCCTTTTCGTCTGGTATTTCTGTATGATTTCCACGCCGGCTCTTGCCACTTTCAGTGCAATTTTTAAATCAGGATTCATTACATAATATTTATCTG
>JBBDMD010000163.1:0-2909 GCA_040878515.1 Balneolaceae bacterium
TTTCCGGGACGCCTTGCCCACCGCCAAATTTCTTGGTGAATAATCCAGGTTAGTTCCCGGTATCCAGTTTATGGATCGTTGTAAAAGTGATATCGTCGGTTGGATGTTCATCGCCGATAAACAACTCAATAGAAGATTGTATTTTTTGTGTAATGGTTTTAGCATGAAGTGACCCATAGATGGACAAAAGTCCGTCAAGGCGTTCTTCTCCAAAATCTTCTCCGGTACTGTTTCTGGCCTCCACTAAACCATCTGTATAAAAGAGTACGCTGTCGCCGGGCTCAAACTGAAATTTCTTCTCCTTTAAGTTATGAGCCAGATTTTTAGTGGATGTCATACCGAGGGCAAATCCATCTGTATTCAGTTTAAACGTACTGTCATGTTTTTTACTGAATACAATTGGATAGTTGTGGCCGGCCCGGGAAAACAGAAAATGATTTTCGCCGTGAGGGAAAAAAGCTACGCAGGCCGTTACGAAAGTTTTATCCATTTTATTGGATTTTACATAGTTATTCAGTTCCAGAAACAGTTCCTTGGGGCTAGGGTTCATCTTCTTAATCAGCAAATGTACAAGAGCCTGAATACGTACCATATAGAGTGCCGCACTCATCCCTTTGCCTGATACGTCTGCTATAATTACATAAGTCCCATTGTCTGCCTTAATGATATCAACATAATCACCCCCGACTTCCTGGGCCGTGGCCGCAAAAGAGTAGGCTTCAAGATAATCAATTTTCGTATTGGATGGGGGCAGCAGGCTCAGCTGAATATCCCTGGCAAAATCCAGCTCCTTTTGGGCGTCAGATTTTTCTAAAAGTTCGATCAATAGAATAACTAATATTCCAGTATATGAAATCGGCAGTAAAAGGGGATGAATAAATAAACCTGACAAACCTACAATAGAAAAGAAATAGTGTGCTACAAAACCAATTAACGAGATGCCAAATACAAGTCTTCTGACTGGGTTCAGCCGGTTTGTTAATGCAGACAGGACTCCTAAAAACTTTTGAGAGATTGGAATATTCTTCTCAGGTACACTGGGATTGATTTCCTGAATAGCATCATGATAGAGCTCTTTTAATCGTTTTGAATCGGATTGAAACTCTTTTCCCAGCTGCCGTGAACTCATTCCCCTTACGTATTCCCGGTAAAAGGTTTTGGTATTATATGATGATCTGGTTTCGTTTTTTAATCCCATCTGTAATTTGTAATACGGTTTATTGAATTCTACGCATCAACTGTTGGAAAGTTTTAAATTAAAATTAGATGCTCCCGTTTACTAACTGATTTATTTTATTGAATTGGGGGATAGGAAATGATTTCGATTCGATTAAACCGGAAATTCCTCACTTGTTCGGTAGACTGTGCTTTTCATTAATGCGATGAGTTCATCAGACGAATTTTTCACCTCTACTTCAAATATACCGGTTTTATGCGTAAGGTTAATACACCGGGAAGTTGCCGTAAGTTTTTCATCAGTTTCGCTTTTTTTAACAAATGAGACGGAATTGTCGATAGACAGAGACACCCGCCCAAAGGTAGCCGCTGAAAACGCGAGGGCACTGTCGGCAAGGGAAAAGATAATTCCGCCATGTGTCACATTGAAACCATTCAACATTTCATGGCGCACCGTGCATGATATCTTGCAAAATCCCTCTGAGGCCTCTAAAAGTTCAACTCCCATCCACTGGCTGAAGGGATCATTATTGAGCAGGTATTTTACAATGTCCAGAGGCCGGTTCTCCATCGTTTTACTCATAGAAGGTTTCATTATTTTTTACCTTTCTTTTCAGAAGGGGATTTGGACGATAGCGGTCTTCCCTGTATTCGACATGAAGGGCACTGATCCAGTCTAATACTCTTTGTACCCCCAATTCATCTGCCCATTTCAGCAAGCCCTTCGGATAGTTAACCCCGTTTAACATTGCCAGGTCCACATCTTTAACGGTGGCAACATTCATAAACACAGCATCCGCCGCTTCGTTGATTAACAAGGCAAGAATCCGGTATAGAATTTTCTCTCCAAGTTTTTTGTCTCTGGTTGGTTCCGTATTCTTTGCATTATCACGGTAATCATAAAAACCCAAACCGGACTTCTTTCCGAGCCGGCCGGCTTCTACAAGTCGTTTTTGAGCAAATGAAGGTTTGAACCGGGGATCGTAATAAAACTCCTTAAAGACAGATTCTGTTACTTTGTAATTTACATCGTGGCCGATCAAATCCATTAGTTCAAAAGGGCCCATTTTAAAACCGCCAAGCTCTTTCATCGCCCAGTCTATCGTTGCATGGTCCGCAATTCCCTCTTCATAAATTCGCAATGCTTCGCCATAAAAAGGCCGGGCTACACGGTTAACAATAAATCCGGGGGTATCTTTAGCCAGCACCGTTGTTTTTTCCCATTTATCAATCAATGACCGAGCTTCTTGCGTGGTTTTTGATTCGGTGGAGATACCGGGAATAATCTCCACAAGATTCATGAGCGGTGCCGGATTAAAAAAGTGAATGCCAAGCAATCTGCCGGGTTTCTTTAAACCAGACGAGATGGATGCAATGGAGAGGGAAGAGGTATTGGTTGCAAGGATACAATTTTTAGATAAAATTCCTTCAAGGCGTGCAAACTGGTCTTTTTTTGCCTGTAAATCTTCAACAATGGCTTCAAATACGATATCACATTTTTTAAAATCGACAGTGTGTTCTACAAAGTGAATTCGGCCTAAAATTTCATTCACTTCGTTTTGAGTCATCCGTTCTTTCTCAACCTGTCTGTTTAAAATAGATATCAACCCTGCTTCTGAGGTTTTAAGCTGATTGGGAAAGGCATCATAGAGATAAACGATGTGTCCATATGTTGAGGCAATTTGGGCAATCCCTGTACCCATCGTGCCTGCACCTACAACTCCAATCGATGA
>JBBDMD010000164.1:0-2893 GCA_040878515.1 Balneolaceae bacterium
GCCAATTCCGGCAGATTCTTTAAAATATCTTTCGTCATTCGCTGAAGATTATAATCAGGTTTCCAGTTCCAGTCCTCCCTGGCCTGGGATTCATCGATACTGTCGGGCCATGAAGACGCAATTTCCTGCCGGTAGTCCGGTTCATATACAATATTAAATTCAGGGATATGCTCTTTTATCGCGGCCGCTATCTCTTCGGGAGTAAAACTGATTGCCGATACATTATAGCTGGTTCTGATGCTGATTTTATCGGATGGAGCATCCATCAAATCGATTGTTGCTTTCACAGCATCATTCATATACATCATGGGAAGGGCGCTATCTTTTTCAAGAAAACAGTTAAATGTTTCTCCCGCGATTGCCTTGTGGTAAATATCCACTGCATAATCGGTAGTTCCTCCACCGGGCTGGGATTTATAACCAATCAGCCCAGGATAACGCAGGCTGCGAACATCCACTCCTAACTTACGGTGATAATAGGCACACCACTGTTCGCCGGCCAGCTTTGTGATTCCGTATACTGTTGCCGGATTACAGGCGCTATTTTGCGGTGTTCGTTCTTTCCTGGCATCAGGCCCGAATACGGCAATGGAACTGGGCCAGAATATTTTTTCAAGTGATTTCTCTTTAGCCACATTTAACACATTCAGAAGCCCATCCATATTTAGTTTCCACGCCAGGTCCAATTTTTTTTCGGCGTTTGCAGATAAAAGGGCGGCAAGATGAAATATGTTTGTAATCTTGTAGTTATCTACAATCTCTTCGAGGCGGGTACGGTTCATCACATCCAGGTGTACAAAAGGCCCTTCACCCATTTGTGGATTAGGTTCTGTAATATCCGATGCCACTACATTGGATTGTCCATGCAGTTCTCGCAGTGCTGCCGTCAATTCACTCCCCAACTGTCCACAGGCACCGGTTATTAATATTTTGCTCATTTTTTTTCGTATTGATGATTTACTTGATCAGGGATTTAGTATTGATCGTTTGTTTTCTTTGTGTGATTCCGGAAATCAGGTAAACATCATACCCGGGCTGTCATGTTCCGCTCTAAATAACATCCAGTTCTCTGCCTATCTCTTTAAATGCATTCACCGCCTTGTTCAGATGTTCAGTTTCATGAACTGCCGATACCTGAACCCTTATCCTGGCCTGTCCTTTCGGCACAACCGGGTAGTAAAAACCAATCACATAAATTCCTTTGTTAAGTAATTTTTCGGCAAAATTCTGGGCTATCTTTGCATCATAAAGCATTATTGGGACAATGGCATGTTCGCCGGGTTTGATCTCAAAACCGGCATCAGTCATCTCTTTTCTGAAATAGAGAGTATTACGTTCCAGTTTGTCCCGCAGTTCAGTTGTTTCACTCAACAAATTCAGCACTTCGATAGATGCACCCGTAATAGACGGTGCAAGAGTATTTGAAAAAAGGTAGGGCCTGGACCGCTGACGCAGCATATCCACAATCTCCTGATGGGCAGCCGTAAATCCACCCGATGCACCCCCCAGGGCTTTTCCAAGCGTACCTGTAATAATGTCAACCCGTCCCATTACATCCCGGAATTCATGAACTCCCCTGCCGGTTTTCCCAACAAACCCGGTAGCATGGCATTCGTCACTCATTACCAGGGCATCATATTTTTCTGCAAGATCACAGATTTTATCAAGTTGTGCGATGGTTCCGTCCATTGAAAAAACGCCATCAGTGGCAATAATTTTTGTACGTACATTTGAGGCTTCTTTCAGTTTCTCTTCCAGGTCGTCCATATCGTTATGTTTGAAAACATACCGCTGAGCTTTACAAAGCCGGACCCCGTCAATAATGGATGCATGATTTAGCTGATCGGATATAATGGCATCCTCCGGCCCCAGAAGTGGTTCAAAAATACCGCCATTTGCATCAAACGCAGCTGCGTATAAAATGGCATCATCAGTACCAAGAAATTCAGCTATTTTAGATTCAAGTTCTTTATGAATCGTCTGTGTTCCGCATATAAACCGAACGGATGACATCCCGTAACCATACTCGTCAATCGTTTTTTTTGCGGCTTCAATCACCCTGGGGTGTGATGACAACCCCAAATAATTATTTGCACAAAAATTAATGACTTCATCTCCTGATGTTGTTTTAATAACCGCATCCTGTGGAGTTGTAATAATTCTCTCATTTTTATAAAGTCCCTCCTTTTTAATCTGGTTCAGTTCGGTATGCAGCTGGTCTTTTAAATTTGTGTACATAAAAGCGGTTATTAAGGTGTAATTCAATCTTTTCCAATCTTGAAAATACAAAATTTTACGGAGTGTTTTTGGCAATTTGGCTATTCAACAGGTCTGGATAAAATACAAGTTTCATCACTTTTCAATGATGAGGTTTTGTACAAATGCCGTGTCTCCTGAACTTCTTTCCAATGAACTACCTCGGGGCAGAACTCTCAAGGTATCAACTTAAAATCCATTTTTTTTTGATAAGGTATGCAGTTATTAAGGAGTGTCCCACTTTGAGAGACTGTGAGTAAATTCAACAATAAGCAATAGAATCATTCATTCTAAAGTTTTTATTTCACTTCGTGCACCTTAGTGGCTTAGTGCCTTCATGGTGAAAAATAAAAGGTCGGTATATTTGATTACGTATTTCCACACAAGTCCTCAATGGGGCAATGGGGGCTCTTATCATTTTTTGAAAAAAATCAATGTTCTGATCCCTTAAGATTTACCAAAAACTCAACAAGATCCCGGAGCTCACTGCGCGATAAAATATCACCCTGAGCCGGCATTCCTGATGGAGAGTTCGTACGCTGTTCAATGTCAGTCTTGTCTACAACTCTTTCCTGACTTCCACTGGTTACAGTCATTTGAGTCTCTGTTTCTGCTGTTAATGCACCCTGTACAGTCT
>JBBDMD010000165.1:0-2885 GCA_040878515.1 Balneolaceae bacterium
TTTCGATATTGAACTTTACCAGGTCAAGATGATCAAAAGCAGTGAAAGCAGTATCGGCAGTCAGTTTATTGATGTTATAAGGTGCCTTTACCCTTAACATATATTTGATGATTTCAGGATTGGCCAGAGCAACTCCCAGGCGAATTCCGGCCAGGCCAAATGCTTTTGAAAAAGTTTGCAGCACAACCAGATTTGGATATTGAAGCACCATCTGCGCCATAGATTCCTGTTTACTGAAATCGATATAGGCTTCATCCACAACAACAACTCCCGGGAATTTTGCCACCAGCTTCAACATGTCGGTTCGCTTCATGTCGTTCGCAGTGGGATTGTTGGGAGAACAGAGAAACAGCAGTTTTGTATTCTCATCAGCCTGGATGAGCACTTTATCGGCATCGATCTGAAATTTCTCTGTTAACAGAGCCTCTTTTACCGCCACATTATTGATTGAAGCCGCCACTTTGTACATACCGTAAGTTGGCGGAGTGATGATAATCGAATCTTTGCCGGGTTCACAAAAGATACGCATCAGCAGGTCAATAGGCTCGTCACTGCCTACCCCAAGAAATATATGCTCGTAGTCCACTCCGCGGTAATCAGCGATTTTTTTCCGAAGCGGGTCCTGTGTGGGCGCAGGATACCGGTGCAGGTCCAGTGAGTTCCGAATCGGCGCCCCCAGGCTGTTTTCATTGGCATCAAGCAGCGTTCCCTTGTCAAAATCATCCCTTGCACTTCGGTAAGGCTTCAGGTTCAGGATATTCCCGCGAATAAGTGATTCAATATTAATGTTGTTAGGCATCTTTACTTATCCAGTTTTTTTAACCTTAAACTAACCGCGTTTCTGTGTCCGTCGAGTCCTTCCAGGGTGGCCAGGGTCTCAACAGTAGGCCCCAAATTTTTCAGCCCTTCTACTGAAATCTTCTGCATGGTAATAAATTTCTGAAAGCTGTGAACCGAAACTCCGCTGTACATGCGGGCGTAACCGTAAGTTGGCAGAGTATGATTGGTTCCGGACGCATAATCCCCCATACTTTCCGGCGTCCACTGGCCGATAAATACAGAACCTGCATTTTCCACGGTTTTAGAAAGTTCGTCGGCATGGGTGGTGTTAAGGATAAGATGTTCAGGTGCATATCTGTTCGAAAACTGCATGGCCTGTTCAGTATTATCTACAACAATCGTGAAACTTTTTTCGAGGGCAGCGGCAGCAAATTTGTTTCGGGGCAGTTGTTCAAGCTGTTTCGATATTTCGGTATTGATTGCATTCAGGTCTGCACCTTTTGTTATTAAAAGAACAACCTGACTGTCTGAACCGTGTTCTGCCTGGGATAACAAATCAGCCGCCACAAATTCCGGGTCTGCGCTTTCATCGGCGATCACCAATACTTCTGATGGACCGGCCGGCATGTCGATGGAGACCATTGCTTCACTGTTCTGGAGAATCATTTTGGCGGCAGTTACATACTGGTTACCCGGCCCGAATATTTTATCAGCTTTTGGGATGGTTTCGGTACCGTATGCCATTCCGGCTATTGCCTGGGCGCCTCCCGCTTTCACTACCATTTTGGCGCCTATTTTTTTAGCGATATAAAGAATAGAATCCGGTATGGATCCATCTTGTTGAGGCGGGGTTGCGATTACAATGGTTTTGCAGCCGGCTACCATGGCCGGTATTCCCAGCATCATGGTTGTGGATGGCAGAGGAGCGGTTCCGCCGGGTACGTAGAGGCCAATCCGTTCGATGGGCCTGGCAACGCGTTTACAAACAACTCCGCCCATGGTTTCAACCTCAAGGTCGTAACTGATCTGCTCTCTGTGGAACAGGTAGATATTGTTAATGGCCCGGTCAATTGCCTCCTTAATTTCGGGATTCAGATCAACGGTTACGGCAGAAGGATCAACGATGAACTCTTTTAAGTCCAGGCCGTCAAATTTTTTAGTATATCTCTGAATGGCCTTGTCGCCGTCTTTTTCAACATCATTCAGAATTGGCTGAACTTGCTCAAACACAGAGGAAAAGTCCATTTTAGGCCTTTTGCACAGGTCGAGGATCTGCTGCTCCGAAAGGTCTTTGTAACTGTATATTTGCATGGTTTTATCTAATTGTGCAAAAAATTAAAATCCGTTCTTTATTCGCCAAACTTTACTTATACGATCATGCTTTCAATGGGCAGCATTACGATCCCGGTGGCACCGGCTTCTTTCAGCTGTTCCATTACGTCCCAAAAGGTTGAAATCGGAATCACGGTATGGATGGCAACCATTCCATTATCAGCCAGCGGCATTACGGTGGGGCTTTTTAGGGATGGAATAATTTTTTTGATTTCAGGTACCGCACTTTCAGGGGCATTCATCATAATATACCGGCTTGCGGCGGCTTTTTTATGTCCCTCAATTCTTTGCAGCATTTTTTCTATGAGTTGTTTCTTCCCATCAGAGAGCGGCTTATTCGTTTGAACAAGCTGTGTTTCAGAATCAAATATATTTTGAATTTCAACGAGTCCGTTTGCTTTCAGCGTGCCGCCGGTTGAGACTAAATCGGTAATGGCATCGGCAATTTCCAGGCGGGGTGCAATTTCTACTGAGCCTGAAAGTGTAACAATATCCACGTCCAGGTTTTTTGAATCAAAAAACTTTCGGGTTAACACCGGGTAGCTTGTCGCAATCTTCTTGCCGGCAAAATCCTCTATGGATTTGATATTTCCATTTTTGGGAGCCGCAATTGACAGCCGGCAAACCCCGTAATCAAGGCCCCGGAGAATTGTGACATCGGCTTCATCTTCCGCAACCGTATTTGCGCCCACAAAACCAAGGTCACAGACTCCATCCTGCACATATTCGGGAATATCATCATCGCGGATCAGCAACAGTTCCACATCAAAATT
>JBBDMD010000166.1:0-16206 GCA_040878515.1 Balneolaceae bacterium
TGTCTGAATAGAAATTACAATTTTCGTAACTCTAAAGTAAAATGACAATATCGATTAATTATTCCTATTTTTAAATATTCAAAATGATACGCAGGTACTGACTATTTATAATAGGCGAGTTACCATATGCTGAGATGATTTAGCAGTACACTCCATGCAGGCTGAAAAGAACGAGAGAATTGGAAATCCACTCAGGAATGTTACGGTTCGGGCGGCAAAATTTAGTATATTTCTGCCAAATTATTGGAGGCTTAACATTTAAAAAGAATTTATGATTTACGATTCTATTATTGATACAATTGGGAATACACCGCTTGTGAGGCTCAACAAAATAACCGGCAACATACAGACAACTATAGCTGCCAAAGTAGAATATTTGAATCCCGGGCAGAGTATAAAAGACCGGATAGCTTTAAAAATGATTGACGATGCAGAAGAGCAGGGTCTTTTAAAGCCGGGAGGCACAATTATTGAAGGTACCTCCGGTAATACGGGAATGGGGCTGGCACTGGTGGCAGCAGTAAGAGGTTATCAATGTATATTTACAACAACAGATAAGCAGAGCCGGGAAAAAATTGATTTATTGCGGGCTCTTGGGGCCAGGGTTGAGATTTGTCCCACAAATGTGGAACCGGATGATCCAAAGAGTTACTACTCGGTTGCAAAACGGCTGAGTGAAGAGATCCCAAACTCATACTATCCGAACCAGTATGATAATTTGAGCAATACCGTTGCCCACTATGAAACAACGGGGCCAGAAATCTGGGAGCAGACTGACGGAAAAGTCACTCACTATGTAGCGGGTATGGGCACCGGAGGGACTATATCCGGGGCCGCAAAATTTTTGAAAGAAAAAAATCCGGAAATAAAAATAATTGGAGTGGATAGTGTAGGTTCAGTCTATAAAAAATATTTTGAAACCGGTGAATTTGATAAAAAAGAGATTAAACCTTACCTGACCGAAGGAATTGGTGAAGACATCATTCCGAAAAATGTAAATTTTGAGCTGATTGATGATGTTGTACAGGTAAATGATAAAAATGCTTTTCAGACTACCCGTGCACTGGCAAAACAGGAGGGGCTTTTTATTGGCGGATCTTGTGGTTCAGCAGTTTACGGTGCCCTTGAGTATGCGAGAAATCAGAAACTTACAGAAAATGACTTGATGGTGGTAATCCTGCCGGACAGCGGTACCCGATATATTTCAAAGATCTACAATGATGAGTGGATGAAAGAGAATGGATTTTTAGAATAAGATTAATATTAAAAAGAAACGCTAATTATGGATCAAAAGAACAAAGGAAAGAAAGGAAAACCCATTGAAATTGAACTCAAAGAGGATGAAGCAAACGGTACTTATTCAAACCTGGTGATGATAACACATTCACCTTCGGAGTTTGTTTTTGATTTCATATCCATGATGCCGGCTGTTCCGAAGGCCAAGGTCATGAAGCGGATAATCATGACACCCGACCACGCAAAACGCCTTGCCAATGCCCTGAATGAAAATATCAGGAAGTATGAAGCTGAACACGGTACGGTTCAGTCGAAAGAGAAATTTGATATGCCTTTTAATTACCGCGGCCCAAAACCAGAAGCTTAAATTTTACTTTTTGGCCGTAATTAGCAGTACCAGGCCTATCGTGAGAAAAAAGGCGTGTGGAAATATAGAGGCAAACAGGGGTGAAACGGTACCGGCAGCTCCAAAGGGTTCAAACACTTTCATCATTACCAGGTAGATAAAGCTGATTGTGAGTCCGGCAGCTATATAAAAACCTTTTCCTCCTTTTCGTTTTTCGGAAGCCATTGCAAACCCTATCAGGCAGACTACAAATATGGAGACAGGGTACGACATTCTCCCATAAAGCTGTACCTGGGGAAGGGCGATTCCTCCGGCCCCAATTCTTCGGACCGAATCAATATATTCCATAGCATCGGGATAGGTAAGCTGGTAGATGTCTGAGGTTCGACGGGTTAAATCCCGTGGCAGCAGATTAATATTCAGCGGAGTTCTCTCATAATCCGTTTCTACAAATCCTTTTTCGTTGAATACACGTTCTGTTGCCCTGTCCATGATCCATGTGGATGTGGAATCAATCCATGTTATACGATTTGCTTCAATTATTCTGTGGATCTGGTTATTATCAAACTCTGTATAACTTAAACGATAACCAATATTTGAACTGGGATCATAAAAGTTTATACCGATCACCGTACTGTCCGATTCCTGCCTGAAAATCCCGCCGCGATCGATCCTGTCGGAATTTCCTGACAGATATTCCTGCTCAAAAACGATTCGTTCTGTATTTGATTCCGGAATTACGTAAGCATCCAGGTAACTAACTATGGCAGCAACACAAATACCAAAAAACAGGAATGGAAGTGCCAGGCGGTAAAGACTCACTCCCGATGCTTTTATTGCAATGATTTCGAGACGTTCGGTCATTTGCCCGGTTAAAAACAGGCAGGCTACAAACACTGCAACGGGTGACACTAAGCGCGTCATTTCCGGAATGTAGTTGAGATAATAAAGCCTTAGGATTTCGGATAGGGCAGCACCATTATCTGCAAAATCATCACTGTTTTCTGAAAAATCGATGATAATAAAAATGAAAATCAGAACAATCAGTACAAACAGAGTGATGCTCAGAAGTTTCAGAAAAATATAGCGGTCTATCTTATTCATTTCTTGATGAAAAGTTTTCGAAAATGAAAGGATGTACTGACCTGAAGAGTAAGAAACAATCCAATGATGATAAAAAAGATGTTAATAGCCCACATTCCCATGAATGGGCTGATAAGCAGGCGGTCCGCCAATTTTTCTCCCTGAATAATGGCAATAAAGTAGAGGGTCAGCAATACTGCACTGATCAGGGCTGCAACCCCCAGATTTCCTTTTTTTGTTAACATACCGATAGGGGCACCGAGCAGTACAAAGACAATACAGCCAAATGGGATGGAAATTTTTTTATGAACTTCAACCCAAAACTCTGCTATTCTGTTAGTTCTCCAGCCGATATTGGATTCCAAATTTTCCAGTTCCGATTTATAGCGATCCAGGCTGTTCAGGGTTCTGTTGATTGAGCCGATTTGAGCAGTTGGATTTGGAAGTTCATTCAATGGCCGGATGTCTGATGTATAAATCCGAAGTGTGTCGCTCATCGCATTATCAGCCAGTCGCATCGTACTCGCTTGATCAGAATAAAATGGCTGCATATCCTTTTGACCGGTACTAATTTTAAACCGTTCAGTTTCGCGCTCTATTTCTGTTTGAATAGTATCAATTACGGCCAGCATAGCTTCCGCACTCATGGTTCGGTCATTCCGGCTTCGCTGTTTGGGATTTGACCGTGAAAAAGCAAGATCAGAGAGGTCAAAACTCATCCTGTATTTATCAAACAGGCTTCGTTCAAGTGTTTCTTCACTGCGGCTGTTTCCCGGAATGTACCTTAATACAGATCCGTCCAGTAAAAATAGTGAGAGAGTTTCTTCATCAGGACTTTCAAGCCAGCCGCGGCCTGCATTTATATATGCCTGGTAGCGGTTATCATTTTTTTCCTGGAATACCTTGATATTCCTTAATGTGTCTGATTCGTTTTCAATTTCCTGAACCAAGAATGTATAGCCTTCGATATCTTCATAAAAAATACCGGGCTGCAGATCGAATGCCGGTTTTTGAGTGCGGATATCTAAAAACAGAGAGCGCGCTTTATGATTTGATTCAGGAAGTATATAATTAGAAAAATAGGCCATACCCAAAAACAGTAAGAAACCTATAGCCAATAACGGGGTCATAAGTTTGATAGGATTCACTCCGGCAGCTCGAACTGCCGTAAGTTCATTCCACTCCGAAAATCTGCCAAAAGCCATTAATGTTGCAACCAATACGGCCATGGGCACAGCCAAAACAACCATATAAGCAAGGTTATTCAGAATCAGTTCAATCACAATCATAATAGGGAGGCCTTTACCTACCAGTTTATCTACATGCAGGATCAGGAACTGCATCAGCAGTATAAACATGACCGTAAAAAAACAGAACAGGAACGGCCCGATATGCATCTTAATTAACTGGATTTGGACTTTATTCAGCATGTTGTAATAGTAATGGTATTTAAAGACTTGAGAAAATAGTTTCTGCTGCTTAAAGAATTAAAAAGGGATTGTTCTTTCAACATATTTGAGAAACCTTTATTATCCGTCAAATTGATATGAATAGACACACATTAATAAATGCCTATCGCAATAGAGTTACGACGTTGATGGTATCGTTGAATGAAGTATATTTTTAGAAATCGGCCGGGCAGAATTAATGCTTTATGCCGTTTAAAAGATCCAGCAAATAGTGTCTAAAATACGTCGTTTATTTATAATTTTAGTTATCGGATGGGTTATAAACCCCATGAGCCATCCGGATCTGTTCGCTCAGGTTACAGTCGAAGAAGAGGTATCTGTTTCAGATACTCTGGACCAGGATGTTTATAAGCGTTTTTTTCCCACAATTGAAGGAAATAAAGTTTCCAGGCCTTTTCTTAAACCTATTCCTGCACTCTATTTTATAACGCTGCCGGATGAACAGGTTTTCATATCAAGAGAAAGCGACGGAGGTTTTTATGTTGAAAAGAGAATAGGAGATCGAAGATCGGGAGCTCCGGCTTCGATGCCGTTCGAAATGTATTCGGAGATACACAAGGAGTTTGCCATACAAGAAAACTGGAGGAAACTGGTTTATGAGGCACGGCAGCAGGAAGATGAGGAGCGCGGATTACTCGATTTTAGTTTAGCGATACCCGGCGGCAGACAATCGGCATTTACTACAATTTTTGGGAAACCTGAGGTGAACCTGAGGGTAAATGGTGTTGCCAATATGAATATCGGTGCATCTATCCAAAAATCAGAAGATCCCAACCTTCCCAGGGATCAGCAAACACGGATCGATCCCACATTTGATCAAAGTTTACAGCTGAATATCCAGGGAAATATCGGGGATAAACTTACCATTCAGACAGACTGGGATACAGAACGTACGTTTGATTTTCAAAACCGGCTCAGCATTGTTTATGAAGGGTATGAAGATGAGATTATCAAAAGTATTGAGATGGGTAATGTTACCATGAATACAGGAAATTCACTGGTTCGCGGCAGTGGAGCACTGTTTGGTATCAAATCCATTTTAGAACTTGGGTCACTTCGCCTCACATCGGTAGTCTCCCAGCAGGATGGGGAGAGTAATGTAGAAACAATCAGCGGCGGTTCCCAGGAACAGGTGATCGAAATCCGCCCGGCTGATTACAGTGATGACAGGCACTTTTTCCTGGATTTCTACACCCGGCAGGAGTTTGAGGCAAGTATGGCCAATCCTCAGCAACCCAGCCAGACCCTTCAGATTGCAGATGTTGAGGTATGGGTGCTTCAGGAAAATATTCAGGCCAATGAAGGGGCCAGGCTGGCGGTTGCACTGGCAGGCGCCGGTGTAAACCAGGAACCGGACAGTACATATAGCGAACCCGACAACAATGAGGATCAGTTTTCTGATGAACTGCTGGATGAGTTCCGCGACCCTCAAACCGGTGTGTCGGCTGAGGAATTGAGTATCCAGGACTCCAGGAATTTTGAGGAGGGATATTTCACTTTACTGCAGGAAGGAGAGGATTATATCATCAATAAAATATCGGGGTACATTTCTCTGCGCCGGTCGCTTGGATCGAGGGAGGTTCTGGCGGTTTCCTACAGTTACAGAAATCAGTTTAACGAGCTTGTGAATGTTGGGGAGCTCAACCGGGGCGGGAATGACCGGATTTTCCTGAAGATGCTTCGCCCCCAGAACGTTTCTACCGATAACGATTTATTTCCGCTTACAATGAGGAATATTTATTCCCTGGGAGTTTCCAATCTAACCCGGGAGTCGCTTGAACTGGATCTTTTATTTACGGAGGGGAATGTGGCTTCCGACCGATTACCGGGCAGGGATCAGACCTTAATACAGGATCTGGGATTAGACCGGGTAGATTCGCAGGGAGCCATTGGATCTGATAACCAGGTTGATTTTGGTACAGGTACACTGGATGCACAAAGCGGCCTGGTTATTTTCCCCTACCTGGAGCCCTTCGGCAACAGGGTGGAAGAGTTACTGCTCGATTCCCCGGCCGGTGAAGAAGACATTGAACGGCTTACCTACAGAGAATTATATGCCGAGCGTCAAAGAAATGCTTCACAGAGTTCCAAGAATGGATTTTATCAGTTTAAAGGAATATCAAGAGGCGGGCTTCAGGAAAATTACAGCCTGGGGTTTGCCCTGGTTGAAGGCTCTGTTAATGTATTTGCAAACGGAACTGAGCTTCAGGAAAATGTAGATTATCAGGTGGATTATTCTTTTGGGAGTATTACAATACTGAACGACCGGTATACAGCTCCGGGGCAAGACATTCGGATTGAGTATGAAAATCAGTCTGTAACCTCCATCGAACAGAAAACATTTACGGGTATTAGGGCTGAATATGAATTCACAAACGATTTCACAATCGGTGGTACCTATTTCAGGTTTAATGAACGCCCCCTTGATGATAAAATCGGGATTGGTGATGAACCGATCAGCAACTCTATTATCGGGTTTGATGCCAATGCACGATTTGATACCCCTTTCCTGACCAGGGTAGTTGATGCAATTCCACTGGTTCAAACCCGGGAATCATCACACCTGGAATTTTCGGGAGAATTTGCCCAGCTGAGGCCGGGAGTATCTGAAACCCGTGCGGTCTCCAGGGCAATTCGCAACGATGAACTTTTCCCTGATGAAGAGGAAGGGCTCTCCTTTATTGATGATTTTGAGGGTTCCAATATCAAAATCAGCCTGCTGAATGCAACAAGATGGAATTTAGCGGCGGCTCCGGCAGCCGTATCGGGATATGCCCCTGACGAATCATTTTTTTTGGAGGATGATTTTCCCGGCCAGCCTTCAGCTACACAGCAGGCCAGAATTGAAAGATCTGATTTACGCTCAATGTTTTCCTGGTATACTATCCCCAGGAATATTTCGAACATACTTGGCAATGTGGAGTTTACCCCCGAATCTGAACCCGTTCAGGTAAATGATGTATTTCCGGGCCGCGAAACCCGTAATCCCCAGGAAGAGATTATCACAACTCTTGATGTTCATTTTGATCCTCAATCCCGCGGCCAGTATAACTACAATAATAATCTCAGGCAGCTGCTTGATGATGAACCCGAAAGAACCTGGGGCGGAATGACGGCCGTGATCCCATCGGGGCAGGAAGATTTTTCCCAGAACAATATTGAATTTCTGGAGTTCTGGGTTCAGCCTGTGCTGCCGGGAGGACAACCCGCAACCGCTGCGGAACTGGAGGATTATGATGGTAAGATATTTATTGATGTTGGGTTGATTTCTGAAGATTTGATTCCAAATTCCAAGTTAAACACCGAAGATGGGCTTGCGCTCAATCCGCAGGGCCTGGTGCCCGATTTTCCGGATAATACACGTTCAATTTTACCGATAAATCCCCCGCCTCCGGAAGGGCAATTTTCGAACGAAAACAGAGAAATTGAGGATGTCGGTTACGATGGCCTGCCGAATACTGGAGGTGTTAGGAGCCTGAATGAACAATCCATTTTTGAGGATTTTATTGATGTTGTGAGAGATTTGTACGGCGGGGCAAGTGCTGCTTTTGAGGAGATCATCAGGGATCCATCAAATGATGATTACGTGTATTATGGAGAATCTCAGGTTGAGAATCTACCCCTGCATGAACGATTTCACAGAATGCTTGGATTTGCGGACGGGAATACTCCTTTAAATCAAGATGAAAAAAGGGCATCTACAAACAGGCCGAACACAGAGGGACTGGTAAATCCCTCCTCAGTATCCCTCACAAATGCGTATTTCCAGTATGAGGTGGAATTAAATCCGGCGGATGAGACAAATTTAGAGATAGACAGTCCCGGTACGTTTATTGTTGACCGGGTACCCGGTTCGAGGCAGCAAGACCGGTGGTATCAAATCCGAATCCCTCTGGAAGAATTCAAGCGACAGGTTGGTGATATCAACGATTTTCAAAATATAACCTACATCCGGATGTGGATGTCGGGTTATGAGCAGCCATTTACCCTGCGTTTTGCAACCCTCGAATTTGTAGGCAGCCAGTGGCGCAGTGATGAAGATATTAATGTAAACAGCGATCCGAATGCAGATTTGTCGGTAAGCACGATCAATATCGAGGAGAATTCTAACCGGGCTCCGATTCCCTACCGACAGCCTTCAGGAGCTATTCGAGCACAAAACCGCGGATCACAGATTCAGTCTCTTCAGAATGAGCAGTCTCTCGTAATGGGAGTGAATAATTTGAATGCCGGAGCCTTGCAGCTCGTGAAGCGTGTTTTTCCGGGAGGACTAAACCTGCTTGACTACTCGAATATGAGAATGTTTGTGCATGGGGAAGGTTTTAACAATCGTGAGGATGTTGAACTTGTCATGCGATTCGGCAACGATTTGGAAAATAATTATTATGAATATCGCCAGCCTGTTACACCAACGAACCCGAATTTTCCGTTTCAGCCATTCGACCCGGGAAACAATGCACAATTGCTGGAGGAGGCCGAGCGGGTTTGGCTCTATGATGAAAACAGTATGAATATTGTTCTCTCGGCATTTAATCAGTTAAAACAGCTGAGAGACCAGGCGACAAACGGGGAATTCAGTGATGTTTATGAGCGATCTGATATTTTGCAGGATGCCGCTCCCGGGGCTGTAGTAGCTATTAAGGGTAATCCTTCACTGGGCCGCGTAACCCAGGTAGGGATGGGTATACGGAATCCGTTTGACCCGTCGGATCCCAACAGTGAAGGAACACCTTTATTAAGTGCACAGCTATGGTTTAATGAACTTCGGGTATCAGGTTTTGACAATGAAAAAGGGTGGGCTGCAAATGCCAAAACATCATTGAAACTGGCAGACTTTGCAACGGTAAATGCCAATGTAATCCGTCAAACGCAGGGATTCGGTTCACTCGATTCCAGGCTGGGACAGCGCCGGATAAGTAATGAACTTGCCTACGACATCAACACATCCATGAATCTGGACAGTTTTTTACCGGATCGATACGGATGGAGCATACCCTTAAATTTTTCAACCAGGCGATCCACATCCGTACCCAAATATCTGCCAAATCAGGGGGATATCAGGCTAACAGATTTTGAAGATGCAGTTAGGTCCAGGGACGATTTAAATCCTGATCAGCAAAATCAGATCATTGAAAACAGGATCAGGGATGTGGAAACTTTTAATGAGTCTTATTCTTTCAACCTTTCAAACCTCACAAAAAACAACTCTGAAAGCTGGCTCTCCCGGTATACACTGGATAACACAACCATTAACTACGTGTACAACACAGGAACGGGCAGAAATCCGGAATATCTTTTTCAGGACAACTGGAATTACAATGCAGCGATCCGGTATAACCTGGTTTTCAGAAATGTTCAGTTTGTCAGGCCGTTTGGGTTTTCAGAAGATGTACCGCTATTAGGTGTACTATCGGGTTTGCAGCTGGGGTATATGCCTAACAATGTAACAACATCGTTTTCAACACGAAGGTCTTATGAAGAAAGAAAACGGCGTCTGTTTAACGGCCAGGACGATCAACCACTTCAGCAAACACAAAGTTTTACCTATGATACGCAGGTTGGATTTGGGTACAATCTCACGCCGTCCATATCTACCAGCTTCCAGGCCCAGGGTGTTTTTGACCTCGCAAGAATTGCCTCTGAAAATACCGGATTGACAGAAGCAGACAGCACCGCGTTTACTCCGCTTCCTTCATTTGATGTTTTCAGGGATATCATTGCCGATTCACTTTCTCCGCGGCGCAGCAGTTATGCCGAAAATTATACTGCCAGCTGGCAGCCACGGTTTAATCAAATTGATGCACTTAACTGGCTGACATATAATCCCAGGTATTCCGGCGGGTTTCGATGGGAAAATTCACCGTTCGGATCCAATCTGGGATCAAGAATTTCAAATAATTTCCGGCTGGACCATACGGTAAGAGTTAATACGGAAAATCTGTTCAGACGTTTGCCATTTTATGAAAATGCCATTGAAAATGATCGCCAGGAAAGAAACCGAAGGCAACAACAGGAAGAAGATGAGGATATGGAAAGCCCGGGATTTGGAGAACATTTATCCTATTTTGGCCGAAAGTTTTTATTGGCCGTTTTTAGTATGAAGAGCATAGATGTAAACTACAGCAACTCGAAAACGGCTGCCCAAAATGGTTATGCAGGTGGTTCCCAGATTTATGATTTATTTGACGATGGAAGAACTACCCCTTCATTTGGATATCGCCTGGGTATTGAAGAAAGTATAGGCAGAGATCAGCTCATTGAAAACATTGACGGAACTTCCACGCTTCAGCTGCCGGCAAATAATACCTATACAGATAACCTCACCTGGAGTACGCGTCTTTCACCCTTCAATAATCTTTCGGTTGATTTAAACTGGCAAACACAGTGGGATGAACGGCAAACAGAATCCATCGCACTGAACCCAAATAATACGTTTACCTCGGTAAGCAGCGCCTCGGGGTTTATCTCTTCAAGCGTTTGGGCATTTGGTTCGGGTTATGGAGAACTTTTCGAAAGACAGCTTCAGGCGGCCTTTGATGATATGAGCAATACAGAAAATGTTATTAATGATGATATTGGCAATAGGGATGGAGTAACTGTTCTTAATACTGTAAGCCTTCAGGAAGATTTCAGGGCCGCCTACTTGGGAGGTACTCAGTCGATAGGAAAAAGAAACTTTACGCCGTTTCCGCTGCCAAACTGGAGGATTAACTGGACCGGGTTAGAGAATCTGATTCCATTTATCGGCAATTCTATGCAGCGGGCAACCCTTACTCATGCATATACCGGGTTATACCGTCTGGGATGGAATTTAAATAACAACACGGGCGATGAGTTCAGCAGAAACCTGGGCCTTTTTGTGGTTGATGATGTTCGTCCCGAATTTGAACCGACATCCGTAAATATTGAAAAGAGATTCTCGCCATTAATTCAATTAAATATCACCTGGCAGAATGGTTTACGTACACAGGCAGGGTACGAAACCAGTAAAATTACCAGTCTTGCTCTATCAAATACGCAGGTTACGGAGAGGGAATCAAAAGGGCTGAGGTTGACACTCGCCTATACATTGAGAAATTTTAAGTTGCCATTTATCAGGCGTACTACCAATAATGTAGACATTACACTGAACGGCAGTTTTATTGAAGATACCGATACACGGCTTCGCCTGGATGCTGATATTGACAGGGCACTCCAGTCGGACAACAGTGATAACATCAACAGAAATCCATCGTCATATTCATTTACACCCGGCCGAACCGGCGGCCAGTCGCGTATTAATACTTCAGCAATTATAGGTTACCGCTTTTCAAGCACGGTTCAGGCAAATGTGGAGTATGCGTTTAGTAACATTATTCCAAAGTCTTCAGGTACTTTCCGCCGCACCACACACGATATCCGGTTTAATATCAGGATTAATCTGAGATCATCTTAAGAGATCCGGCGATGTGTGTAGACGGCCAGACCTGCTCCGGAAACAGAAATGAGTAACATCAGCCATCCAAACCAATCACCATAAGTAGTGTAAAGGGTAGGCCGGTCCGATCCGTAAATTGTAAAAGAGAAAGCATCTTCGGTCCAGTATTCGGTGGCTACCTGCACACTGCCATCCGGTGAAATAATTCCGGATATACCATTATTGGCAGCTCTGGCAATCCATCTTCGATGTTCGATAGCACGTAATCTTGCGTATGCAAAATGCTGAGTGTGGCCATTTGAATCACCCCACCAGCCATCATTCGTTATGATAGTTAAAAAGTCAGCTCCTTCATTTACGAACTCCCGTACCCATCCCGGAAATACCGAGTCGTAACAAATGAGTGCCGGTGTAAGCGCCCCGTTAATCGAAAAATTAGTAGGGGAAGTACCAAGGCCATAACCGGATATAGTTCCCCAGTCAACCCAGCCAAAACGGTCAAGTGACTGGAAAAATCCAACATAGGGAAAGCGTTCAACAATAGGTACAAGCCTTCCTTTCTTGTAAATATCTTGGCTTTGATCCTGCTTGAAATGGAAGGCTGAATTGAAAACATTGTAATGTGTTCCGTCTGTTCTTTCCCTGGTAACGGCTGGTTTGTTATTCTCGTTGTAATATTCAACATATCCGGTTCCGGTAATCAGGTCTGTTTCCCAAACCGCAAGTGAATCCTTGATTCTGTTGAAGTACGTATTGTTTAATGAGAGGGCAGAGTCTATTGCATTTTCCGGCCAGATTACAACATCAGTTTTTGGTGTAAGTGCTTCCTCCGACATTCCCAGTAATTTATCTAACAGCGCCTCAAGGGAGGGAAGGCCGCCATAGCTGCTGTAAGAGTCGGAATTAGGCTGAATAATCACAACGTCTATGGGATCGTTATCTGTTTGTTGAACAGTTTGAAGAGAGATTATGGAAAAGACAGGAAAAGCCAAAAAAATCAGAACTGCACACTGCAGAACTGGCCTGGATTGTTTTTCCATATACTGGAAAAAAAGAGCAGATGTAAAGACCACCCAAAATGAAATTCCCCAGACTCCGGTAACCGATATGTATTGTATGGCTCCTGTGAGATTTGACCAGCCGTTGCCGAGTGTTAACCACGGCCATGCCAGGTCCCAGTTATGGTGCATAAACTCATAACCAACCCAAAATGAAGCGGCAAGAAGTGAAGCCAGAATCGGATTCATCTCCAACCGGAAAACAGAACGGATCAACAGCAAAGGAATCAGCATCAAAAGTGCATTGGCGAGTATTGCGGCAACTCCGCCCCCTAAAGTTGCCATCATCAGCCAGTAGGTAGTCAGTAGATTCCATAACACTAAAGACGGATAGGTGAAGTAGATGAACTGACGTTTACTTTCCGTGATCACTGCAATTCGAAACAGAAAGAGAAATGCAGGGAATTGCAGTATTGCGGCATCAAAGGGTGGAAATGAAAGGCTGAGCAGAATTGCTGAGAGTATAGATAGCGCCCACTGATTTGACCAGATTGAGATCGTTTTCATCTATTCGCCGTAATTTTTTCCGGATATAATGACTACAAATTCTCCCTTTATTTTAGCTTTTGATTTCCAGACAGGAAGCAGGTCGCCAAGCATACCTCTGTTAATTTCCTCAAACTTCTTGGTCAGTTCCCTGGAAATACAGATCCACCTGTGTTCATCCGAAAACTCTAAAAGCATCTCCAGAAACCGCACCAGTTTATGGGGGCTTTCATATACTACTGATGTAATTTCAGATTCTGCGATAGCCTGTATACGGGTTTGCCTGCCTTTTTTTGGGGGGAGAAATCCTTCAAATACAAATCGTTCAGACGGAAGCCCGCTGCCTGCAAGAGCAGTTGTAATGGCATCAGGCCCCGGAATGGCGCAGACTGTATGGCCATTCTGATGGGCGGCACGCGTTGCCAGGAACCCGGGGTCGGAAATCCCGGGCATCCCCGCATCGCTGATAATAGCTATATTTAAACCTGCATTCAGTAAATTCATCAGATGTTCAACTTTATGGTGCTCATTGTGTTGATGAAACGAAAAGGTGGGTTTATTGATTTGATAATGCTGTAGCAACACTCCGGATGTTCGTGTATCCTCGCAGGCAATTTGATCGACGGATGATAAAACTTCAACAGCACGGTTAGAAAAATCAGCTAAATTCCCGATTGGAGTGGCTACAATATAGAGTGTTGACAAAAGAAAGAAGTTGAACTTGCATTTAAATTTGAGTTAAAAACATAATAGTAAATCTTGTAATTTATTGTGCAGAAACTAAAACAGATAAAAAAGTACAGATATGGATTTTAAACCCTCAGGGATTAATCACATGACAATTCGTGTGAATGAAATAGAACGCGCGGAAGAGTTTTACGGTGAAGTTCTCGGATTTGAGCTGGTACGCAAGATGGGTCAGAGCATGGCCGTTTATAAAATAGGAAAAGAAGATACGCTTGTAATCGTTGAAGCAGAAACCAGTTATGATCCCAATTCCCGCGATTTCAGAGTTGATCATATCGGATTTTATCTTGATTCGCCCGATCAGGTTGATGAGATGACAAAATATCTGAGGGATAATGAAGTTACCATTCTGAGCGGTCCGGCAAACCGGAAAAAGGGAAGATTTGTATTTGCATCGGATCCGGACGGGAATATGATCGAATTCTTCTATGAAGAATAAATTTCATAGGTAGCGAAAGTATGTCACCAACTGAAGGATTATACCCTGTTGGCACATTATTTGCTTAAAAACAGTATCCTGACAAAGGTTTTAATTCAGACAAAAAATAGAAAGACGTAAATAATTTTTAAATGACAGTAGATCAAAAGCAACAATCAGAAAAAGAAGAGCCCTCACTTGAACGTGAAGAAATCTCGCAAAATAGTGAACAGACCGAAAAAGTAGATGATCTGATCCTCGAACAACAACAAAAAATTCAAGAGCTTGAAGAAGAAATTGAACGGCTGAAAGATGCACAGCTCCGTAAATCGGCGGAGATGGATAATATGAGAAAAAGACTTCAGAGAGATCGGGAACAGATCTACAGAACATCCCGTGAAGCCGCACTGGAGGCTTTCTTACCGATTAACGACGATTTAATCCGTACCCTTCAGTCACTGAAAGAAAGTAATGCCAGCTCTTCATACCTGGATGGCATCAAGCTGATTGCCGATAAATTTGAAGATGTTCTTCAAAAGCACAGTATAGAAAGAATTGATGAAACAGGAGTTCCATTTGATGTGGACCTGCATGATGCAATGCTAAGACAGAAACCCAAGGATGATTCAATTGAGAGCGGAACCGTTCTTCAGGTGGTCGAAAATGGTTACAAGATGGGTGATAAAACACTGCGGCACGCAAAAGTAATTGTAAGCGAATAAACAAGATTATAGATTTATGTCCAAACGTGACTATTACGAAGTATTAGGTGTTGACAAATCTGCAGGCGAAGCGGAACTGAAGAAAGCTTACCGGAAACTGGCGATGAAATACCATCCAGACCGGAATAAAGGAAACGATGAGGCTGAAAAGAAATTTAAAGAGGCATCAGAAGCCTATGAAATTCTGAGAGATCCCCAAAAACGTCAAAAATATGACCAATTTGGTCATGCAGGAATGAATAATGGCGGATTTAGCGGAGCCTCAGATTTTGGAAACGCTGATTTTGAAGACATCTTCAGCCGATTCAGTGATATATTTGGCAGTGATATTTTTGGAGGAGATGCATTTGGCGGAGGCGGCGGACGCTCGCAAAGCCGGCGCAGAAGAGGTACCGGACGCCCCGGTGCCGACATGAAATTAAGGGTTTCACTAACACTGGAGGAAATAGCTGAAGGCACAGAGAAAACCCTGAAAGTGAAAAAACAGATGAAATGCGATGCCTGTGGCGGTACCGGTGCTGAAACAGATTCGGATTTTGAAACGTGCGGCACGTGCAATGGAGTGGGTGAAGTGCGGCAGGTTTCCAGGACAATGTTTGGCCAGTTTGTGAATGTTCAGCCCTGCCCAACTTGCGGTGGCGAAGGCAGAATCATTAAAAATAAATGTTCAACATGTAAAGGTGAAGGCCGGAAAAGGGGTGAAGACCGCATAAAGGTGAATATTCCATCCGGTGTGACAAATGGTAATTATATAACGCTGAGAAGGCAGGGAAACGCAGGTGTGAGGAGCGGACAACCCGGCGACCTGATCGTTCTTATTGAAGAAGAGGAACATGAATACTTTGAGAGAGACGGTAATAATATCTACTACGACCTCCTGCTAAGCATTCCTGATGCACTACTCGGAACAGAAGAGGAAGTACCGACTCTGAAAGGTAAAGCGAAAGTTAAAATTGAACCCGGAACACAACCCGGCAAACTGCTGAGAATGAAGGACCGGGGCATCAAAGGGCTTAACAACTCAGGTATGGGGGATCAGATTATCAGGGTAAACCTGTATGTACCCAGAGATTTAACCGATGCTGAAAGAGAAAAAATAAAAGCATTGCAGAGTAATGAGCATTTCAATCCAAAAAATGCAAACAGAAGTGAGAAAGGTTTTTTCTCAAAAATTAAAGATGTGTTTACCTGATACATTTTTAATCCTGTTTTAATATTGTAAGA
>JBBDMD010000166.1:16306-17791 GCA_040878515.1 Balneolaceae bacterium
ATTAAACATTCATTACTGTGGAACTATCACTGGTCATAACGGGAATACTGTTTTTATTAATCGGGTACGGGTTCGCCTATTTTATATCCAGGTCGAATCTGAGCCGCCTCGAGGAGAGGAATTCCAATATATCTGATTTAACTGAAGAGATGAAGGAAACAGTCCGGCAGGAAACGGAAAGGGCCAATCGGGCGGAAAAAGAACTCGTTAAACTGAATGCAGACTATCAAAACCTGAAAGAGAGACTGCAGGAGCAGAAAAAGGAACTTGAAGATCTTCAGGATAAATTCAGGGATGAATTCAAAAACCTGGCCAATGAAATTCTCGAAGAAAAGACGAAAAAATTCACCGAGCACAATCAGGAGAATATGAATCAGTTGTTAAAACCGCTTGGTGTTAAAATTGAGGAGTTCCGCCAGCGGGTTGAAGAGACTCATAAAGAAGATATAAAAGGCAGAAGTGCGCTCGACCAGCACTTGAAATCCCTTCAGGAACTAAACCTGAAAATGTCGGAAGAGGCAAAAAATCTGACAAAAGCCCTGAAAGGCGACACAAAACAACAGGGAAACTGGGGGGAAGTTATATTACAGAGAATACTGGAGAAATCAGGCCTTGAAAAAGGCAGAGAATATCATACACAGGAAAGTACGACCACCGAAGATGGAAGACGGTTGCAGCCGGATGTAGTGGTTCATCTGCCGGACGAGAAAAAATTAATCGTTGATTCCAAGGTATCACTTACTCATTATGAAAAATATTCATCAGCCGAGAACCCTGCTGATCAAAATAAAGCCCTGAAGCAGCATATCAACTCACTCAGGGTGCATGTGAAGGGGTTAAGTGCAAAGAATTATCAAAATATTCACGGATTTAACAGTCCCGATTTTATTCTGATGTTTATTCCCATTGAACCGGCTTTCGGCCTTGCCATGCAGCAAGACCCGGATCTGTATAATGAAGCATTTGAGAAAAATATTATTATTGTAAGTCCAACCACGCTACTTGCTACTCTTGCCACCATCGACAATGTTTGGAAGCAGGAGTATCAAAATAAAAACGCTATGGATATCGCGGCAAGGGGAGGAGCACTATACGACAAATTCGTTCTTTTTGTGGAGAGCCTGGAAGATGTAGGAAACAGAATTCAGCAAACGCAGAAAAGTTATGATGAAGCCCTCAACAGGTTAAATACCGGTTCGGGAAATCTTGTGCGCCAGGCTGAAATGCTTAGAGAGCTGGGGGCAAAAATTTCCAAAAAATTACCCAATCACCTGATTGATAATCATCCAGATAATGGAGAAGAGTAGCTTATACCTTTGTAATTCACTCTCGAAGCGGATCAATCAGTGAAGCCAGTTCATACCCGTTATGATTTGAAATGGCAGCATACCATACGTCATTCCATAACCACGAAACTACATGAAGGTCATCTACTTCAAGAACATGAAAATCTTCCATTAGCTTACACTATTCGGCAGCATTCTC
>JBBDMD010000167.1:0-1322 GCA_040878515.1 Balneolaceae bacterium
ATACGGCATGTACTGTATGCCCAACCATCTGAAGTGCCTGAAAGGGCACCATGATTTCCAGATCTTCGCCATAGTCTCCAACGATCATTAAGATTTTTTTTCCGCTCATCATTTTCTCTTTTTTGAGTTAAAAGTTATACTAAACTAACGGAGTATTTTTTTAAATGGTTCGTTGCTACCGGAAACTTTAACGATAACTATTACGTACCTTTACGAATCTGCGGATGATGAAATAAATTTGATAATTATGAAACGCATTACTCTCTTCTTCATCTTATTTTTTCCACTATCTGTGGCTTTTATGTCATGCAGCTCACCATCACGTACTGTTCAGTATCAGCAGGTGGATACTGATCCCTATTATACATCAGCGTATCCTGTGATGGACGTTTCGTCCCAGTTAGAACGAATTCAGCAATCGATCATCAGGATTACATCAACTGGCCGGTATGTGAATTATCTGATAGACCGCGATGATCTTACAATTGAAGAACTGGAGGCTACGGATATTGAAAATGTCTCTTCAGAGCAGTCAGTTATTGAGGAAACGACAGCCGGTACTGCATCAGTAATTGGTAAAAACATGCTGCAGGCGCTTCTGCTTACCTGTGCACACACCATACATTTTCCCGAAACAATGATCAGTTACAGGGAGGGAGAAAATATACCGCCCGAAACATATATTGAATCCGTATCGGTCAGGCAGAACCAGGTCAATATTGCTATTACACCCTTTGGTATTGTCTATTTTGATGTGCTGGACCAGGATAATGAGGCAGATCTTGCGCTGATTGAGCTCAGTTTAATGGATATGGAAAATGAGAATCTCAGGCCTCTTCGGATAACAATGGGGGAATCATCGAACCTGAAAGCCGGAAGCTTTATCTATGTTTTGGGTTACCCCCGCGGATTTGAAACGGTAACAAGCGGTATTGTAAGTTTACCAAATAGAAATTCGAGAAATGATTTTATGACCGATGCTCTTTTTAACAGAGGGATCAGCGGGGGAGTAGTTATTGCATCAAAAAACAATTTTCGTAGTTTTGAATGGGTGGGAGTGGCTCATGCCGGTGTTGCAAGCTACGAATACATCCTTGTACCCGATACCGACTTTATTGATCGCGACCAGATAACCAGACCCTATTCAGGTCCGGTTCTTTCTGAACGAAAATCTGAACTTAATTATGGCATGACGTATGCGATTTCCACTCAAACAATCAGCCGTTTTCTGGATCGCAACCGATCGCACATCCGGCGGGTAAACCGGCTTGAGAACCTGATCACACCTTACGAAGATTACTGAACGTAATGATTGTTAAGTA
>JBBDMD010000167.1:1422-2850 GCA_040878515.1 Balneolaceae bacterium
ACTATCGAGAAGAAATTTCAATAGTCTATGGATTGTGATGAGTAAATTAATTTATGCAGACATAGCTTTCCCTACAGCCGTGCGCCGGGTCTTTACCTATGAGACCAGAGATACTCAGATTAAACCCGGAATGCGTGTATGGGTACCGCTGTGGAATGTATTTGCCATTGGTATGGTAGTTCAGGTTCACGACCGTAAACCAGAGTTTGAAACCCGGCCCATCGAGCGCATACTGGATGAAGAACCGGTGATGAACGAAACCATTCTTCAGCTTACGGAGTGGATTCACCGGTTTTATTACTGCAGCTGGGGCGAGGCGATCCAGGCGGCACTTCCAGTCGGATTGAATTTTACCTCAGAAAAAAGACTCCGGATTAAAAAAGGATACAAGGGAGATATCACAGATCAGGAGCTTGAATTGCTCAATGAGATAGATGCAGCCAATATGACGCTGAAGGAGGCCGAAAAGCGGTGGAGGGACGGTTCAGGGAAAAAATTTCTTAAAAAAGCCCTGAAACAGGAGTGGATCTCGATCTGGGAACAGCCGCGTCAAAAAGTAGATTTCAAAAAAATTAAACACTGGCAGTTAAAAGAGTCTTTGAATAAAGAGGAAGTTTTATCAGAGTTCTCTGAGAAGGAGAGGGAAAATAAATGGGTGAAGGCATTTGAAAAACTGGCCGAAATGAAACTTCCGCTGCCCCATCGTGAATTGCTGGAAGATGAACTTTTTTCAACCTATACGCTGAATAGAATAGAAGAAGAGGGATGGATTGAGTCGGTAGATCTTCCGGTAAAAGGGCAAGAGAATAATCATCATTTATACGAGCCGGAAAAAATAAAAACACTTTCGGATCAGCAGCAAGACGCATATGAGGAGATACAAACTGAACTCGACTCCGATAATTTCAAAAGTTTTCTTCTTTTTGGCGTAACGGGCTCCGGTAAAACGGAAGTATATATCCATGCACTGAGTCACGCTCTGGAGAGTGGCCGGGGGGGATTGGTTCTTGTGCCCGAAATTGCTTTAACCCCGCAAACGGTACAGCGTTTTTTCCAGATTTTCGGAAATCAGATTGCAGTATTGCACAGCCGGCTGAGCGAAAGGGAGAGATTTGAAGCGTGGCAGAGCCTTAAGTCGGGTGAAAAGAAAATTGCGATCGGTCCGCGGTCTGCAGTTTTTGCCCCGGTTCAAAATGTTGGGCTCATTGTTGTAGACGAAGAGCACGACACATCCTATAAACAGTATGACCCGGCACCCCGGTATCATGCACGGGATGTGGCCATTATGCGTGCCAATATGGAAAATGCGGTGGTAATATTGGGCTCTGCTACTCCCGGGATGGTTTCCGTACAGGGTGTGAAAGAAGAAAAACATACGCTCTTACATCTGCCGCTGCGGCCAACAGGGACGATGCCTGAAGTGAAAAC
>JBBDMD010000168.1:0-2839 GCA_040878515.1 Balneolaceae bacterium
ACACCGATTCCTTTTGGCCCGTAAATTTTATGGGCACTGATGCTGAGCGCATCCACTCCGAGGTCTTTCACATTCACAGGGATTTTACCCACGCTCTGAACGGTATCCGAATGGAAAGGCACTTTATGACTGCGGCAGGTTTCTGCGATCTGCTGCACCGGGTTAATCGACCCAATTTCGTTATTTACATGCATCAGGCTTACAATTGCGGTCTGATCCGTGATCGCTTCTTCAACCTGATCCGGAGTGATGATCCCATCTTTATCCGGATGAAGATATTTCACCTTTAAACCCTCTCTTTTAAGCGATTCGGCGGGGTGAATAACAGCGTGATGTTCAATAGGAGATATGATAATCTCTTTTTTCCCGGTTGCCGAACAAACACCCTTAATGATGGCATTATCACTTTCCGTACCGCCGCTGGTGAAAATAATTTCCGATGGTTCAGCCCCTATTAATTTAGCAACAAGTTCGCGGGCATCTTCAATAGCCACTTTTGAATCTCTGCCAAGCTGGTGAGCCGAATTGGCATTCCCAAAATGTTGGGTAAAATAGGGTAGCATGGTTTGCATAACACGCTCATCAACACAGGTAGTTGCGGCGTGATCAAAATAAACAGGATTCATTGAGCTTAATTAATTTTGTGATTAATTCTGTAAAAATATCCAATTTAGTGTTTAAAAACAGGCATTCTTTTAAATAATGAGAAAACCGGATTCCTTTGATTTAGTGAAAGTGGTAAGACCGGTGAAGGTGAAATTATCAGTATGTTTACGAACAAATATTTCAGAAAGTTGTTTCCAAACCAGTGATTGATCTTGTATTTTGAATATCAGAATAATGAACCCAAAAAGAACGAATAATGGCTAAGCTTACAATTGAAGATGTTGAACTAAAGGGAAAAACTGTTTTAATGCGGGTGGATTTCAATGTGCCGATCAAGGATGGGAAAATCGGGGATGATAACCGCATTGTCCAGGCACTGAAATCCATAAACTATGTGATTGACAATGGCGCCAAACTCATTCTTACTAGTCATCTTGGCCGTCCCGGAGGCGAGCCATCCAAAGAGTTTAGTCTGGAGCCTGTGGCCGAACATTTAAAAACCCTGGTGGATGCACCGGTTCATTTTGCCCATGATTGTATTGGGGAAGAAGCTGATTCTGTAATCAGTAAAGCCGGAACGGGTGAAATTGTTCTGCTTGAAAATGTTCGGTTTCATCCTGAAGAGAAAAAAAATGATCCTGAATTTTCAAAAAAATTAGCAGCTCATGCCGATCTTTTTGTTAATGACGCATTTGGAAGCAGCCACAGGGCACATGCATCCGTAGCCGGGGTGACCCGGTTTTTGCAGCCTGCTGTATCCGGTTTTTTGCTGGAAAAAGAAATACGGTTCCTGGAAGAGAGTATCAACAATCCGGAGCGGCCGTTTATCGCTATTCTTGGCGGGGCAAAAGTATCTGATAAGATTGGTGTAATTGAAAATCTTCTGACCAAAGTGGATTCTATTATCATTGGCGGCGGGATGACCTACACATTTTTCAGGGCCAAAGGGCTTCCAGTTGGCAATTCTCTGGTTGAAGAAGATAAGATTGATCTGGCAAAAGAGCTGATGGATAAAGCTGAAAAAGCGGGCATCAAATTTATGCTGCCTGTTGATTCTGTGGTGGCCAAAGAATTTAAAAATGACGCTGAACACAAGGTTGTGGATCAGGATGGGATTGAAGACGGATGGATGGCCCTCGATATTGGCCCTGAATCGGCTATTTCGTTTGGGAATCAGATCAAAAATGCGAAAACAGTGCTCTGGAATGGCCCGATGGGCGTCTTTGAAATGGAAAACTATGCTGACGGTACCTTTACAGTGGCTGAGGCCCTTGCTGAAGCAACCCGCTATGGAGCCACAACTATTATCGGGGGCGGAGATTCAGCATCGGCCATTAAAATGGCAGGGCTCCAGGACAAGGTGTCCCATGTGTCTACGGGCGGCGGCGCCAGCCTCGAATACCTGGAAGGAAAAGAACTGCCCGGTGTGAGTTCACTGACAGATAAGTAGGTGTGAACGCATCCCTTGAAAATCCAAAGATTCTGGACAGAATTTCAATATGATGCTTTTTCAAATCAGGTTATGCCCCGTCAATTTTCTATTGCTGTTACTTGTCATTTCTTTTTCCTCATGCAAGAAGCATGTTCAGAGCCCGGGGCAGCCTGAACTTCCATCCCATAGTTTGCGAATGGATGGTGATATTAAACTGCAGGGTGTTATCAATTGGGACCGTTCAGGCCCATCTCTTGAAACGGAAATATGGGCTGAGAATATGTCAAGCGATACCGCAAAAATTGAAGCCGGACCTTGCTCATTTCAGCTATTGGCTTACAGAACTTCCGGTGATGACAGAGAACTTATTTGGCACAACCAAATGCCTGAAGGGTATATCTGCATGGATGAACTGCTTACCTACACCATCAATCCAAAAGAAGAGAAACAGTTAACAGGATTTATGAATATCTCGGGAAATACCTGGATGCATAAAATTCCAAAAGGTGAGTGGGAGTTTGTCATCCGGGCGAAGACAGAAACCAACGATTTGATTTTGATTCCGGCAAACCGTGTGGAGGTCAGATAAATTCAGATTTATACTCGACATCGGGTGGAATAAATGACAGTCTCAATAATCTACTCATCAAACGCAGTAGGCAAAAATTTTCAGCCTGAGAAAAGCTGGCTCAACTCAATAAACCGCGGGCCGTTATATCGCGTTTACTGGCCTTAGCAGCGTATGTGTGGCGTTTAGGTTTTGAAAACCTGCTTATTTGATGTCATTTCAGGATTTTACTT
>JBBDMD010000169.1:0-2778 GCA_040878515.1 Balneolaceae bacterium
TCAATCAACCAGCAGGCAGATCCGTACCTTTACAAATCACCTGGAAATACCCGTTATTGCAGAACCCGGTTCCGGCTTAATGGTTTCAGAAAACAATGGAGTCATTGACGGATACGAACAGTTTTTACGAAATCCGGAAAAGATCCAAAAACTGGAGCCGGATCTGATCCTTCGGTTTGGCGATCAGCCTTATACAAAATCGATTTTATCGGCTTTGGATACCTGGCAGAATATTCCAACCGTCCATTTTGCCACACGCTCTGCCTGGCAGGATCAAACGATGTCGGTTAGCCATCGCGTTATATACAAACCTGAAGACCAAATAGAGCTCGGTTTTCTGAAGAATAAAATAAAATCCTCCTGGAAACAGATGTGGGTAGAAGAAAGTGTACAGGCGAAAAAGAAAAGAGATGAAATCATCACCGGGCAGAATAGTTTAACCGATTGCCATCTGTTTCACTTTCTTTATCCCAAATTGCGGGAGAACTGGAATATGATGCTTTCCAACTCATTTCCAGTCAGGGATATGGCCATGTTTGGAGGAGTTGCTTCCCATCAGTTTGTAAACCGGGGTGCCGCGGGTATAGACGGGATCACGTCAACGGCATGGGGAATTCACCAGGCATCAGGGCTTCCAACGGCCTGTATAACCGGTGATCTTGCCTTTTTGCACGACAGTAATGCACTTTTGTCCATCAAACAAACGGATCGGCCTTTTTTAATGATTGTTATAAATAACGGGGGTGGAAATATTTTTAGAATGCTGCCTGTTTATCAGCAAAAAGATATCTATGAAACATATTTTGAAACACCGCAGCAAGTTCGGATTGCTGAGCTGGCAAGAGCTCATTCAATAAATTATGCAGAAATCAATACCGTTGATCAGTTAATAGAGACAGAACCTGATCAGCTGCAGGGTGCAACTATTATAGAATGCAAGACGGATGCAGGCCAAAGCATGGAGATCAGAAAAAAATTGTGGGAGTCGTAAAATGAAGTTATTCTCGAATGGTGTCTGGTATCATGCAAACATTCATCAATCGAACAGTAACCTCCCGTTTGTTCTGATGCTTCATGGATTTATGGGTTCTTCAGAGGTATTTTCACTCATTATCAGTCCGTTAAAAAACTTTTGTAATCCAATTACGCTGGATTTGCTTGGACATGGAAAAACCGGTGGTTCTGACCAGCCGGAACGGTATCATTCTGAGTACCAGGTTTCAGACTTAATTTCCATCATTCAACGGTTTTGTGTAAAAAATCTCTATCTATACGGATACAGTATGGGAGGCCGCTTGGCTTTTCAGCTGATTGTCAGAAATGAAAAACTTTTTAAAGGTGCATTATTGGAGAGCACTCACTGCGGGATTACCGATCAGAATGAGCGTGCACAGCGGCGTGCAAGTGATGAAGTAAATGCACAGGATATTGAAGAAAATTATCACGTTTTTTTAGATGAATGGATGAAGAATCCGTTATTTTCGGGACCGGGGAAGTTTGAGGATAAAAGATACCTTACAATTATGAAAAATCAGCAGCCTGAATTTATGAGTGCGTCGCTCCGGGGCTTTGGTTCCGGTACGATGCTATCCGTTTGTGAGGATATCCAACATCTGTCGCTCCCTGTCTGTCTTGTGGCCGGTGAACTAGATGACAAGTACAAAAAACGTATGAGTGATCTATCAGACAAATTAGCAAACGTCTCATTAAAAATTGTTGCTAATGCGGGGCACCGGGTGCATTCAGATCAGCCCGAATCGATCGTTAAAACTTTAAAAAATCTTATTGAAGAGAATCATGGTAAACTGGAAAACTGTTAAAGAATACCAAGACATTACCTATAAAAAATGTGATGGCGTTGCCCGCATTGCTTTTAACCGGCCGGAAGTACGCAATGCTTTCCGTCCTCAGACTCTGTTCGAGCTGGAAGAAGCGCTCATTGACTCCCGCGAAGATACGTCCATCGGGGTGATCCTTCTCACAGGGGAAGGCCCGGCTAAAGACGGCGGCCACGCCTTTTGTTCTGGAGGCGACCAAAAGGTTCGCGGTGCTAAAGGGTACGAAGGCACCGATGGGGTACAGCGGCTCAATGTACTGGATATCCAGCGGCTGATCCGATTTATGAGCAAAGTGGTCATCTGTGTAGTTCCGGGCTGGGCGGTCGGCGGCGGTCATAGCCTTCATGTAATCTGTGATTTAACCCTTGCCAGTAAAGAGCACGCTAAATTCAAACAGACCGATGCCGATGTGGCCAGTTTCGACGGAGGATACGGTTCCGCTCTTCTCGCCAAACAGGTTGGTCAGAAGCGCGCACGTGAAATATTCTTCCTGGGAAGGGATTACTCCGCTCAGGAAGCATACGATATGGGAATGGTCAACGCGGTGATTCCACATGATGAGTTAGAGGAGACTGCCTTTGAATGGGCACAGGAAATCCTGGCTAAAAGCCCCACAGCCATCCGGATGATCAAATTTGCCTTCAACCTGACCGATGATGGAATGGTGGGCCAGCAGGTCTTCTCGGGCGAAGCCACCCGTCTTGCGTATATGACCGAAGAAGCAGAAGAAGGCAGAAACGCATTCCTGGAAAAACGGAAGCCGGACTTTAAGAAGTTTCCGTGGTTGTCGTTGTAGGGCTGTTGAATAGTCTCTCTTTCACCATGGGCATCTTTTTGAGTGAATGGGCCCATGGGGATGAACTTGTTCAATTGCACACTAGTGTATGGTCAATCTAAAAATGTCGTGTGATAATCAAAGGGAAACCCGCAATGTTTTTCT
>JBBDMD010000170.1:0-2765 GCA_040878515.1 Balneolaceae bacterium
CCACTGAAATAGCTGCCTTTGATGAGTTTGCGCGGTATGTGGCCGGCGATGAGGACGATCAGCCCTATGACGTCATTATTTTTGATACGGCGCCAACGGGTCACACTCTCCGACTGTTGGAGCTTCCTGCAGCATGGAGTGATTTTATCGAATCCAATCCGGATGGTGCCTCATGTATAGGTCCGTCATCAGCGCTTAAAACCAGTCAGGAGCGCTATCAAAAAGTGGTAGAACGACTACAGGACAAAGGATCAACCACGATTTACCTCGTTAGCCGTCCTGATAGTTCTGCGCTGCGGGAGGCGAACCGATCAGGATTAGAACTGGAAAAAATGGGACTGGCCAATCAGGTACTGTTGATTAACGGGTATTTTGAACCAATCGATGAATCGGATCCGTTTGCCATCAAAATGAAACAGAAAGCCGATGAGACTCTTGAAAACATGCCGGATCGCCTCAAAAAAATGGATCATCTTGTATTTCCTTTAAGGCCATATAACCTATTGGGACTTAACCGATTGCGAAGTGTGTTTAAACCATTGGATAAACAACAAATCAAAGATAAAAGTGGTTCTATTCTAACAGAGCAGCATGAAAGCAGCCTGCCCGACCTGGATCATTTAGTGGATGATATTAGCTCAGATAAAGATCATGGCTTGATCATGACCATGGGCAAGGGAGGTGTGGGGAAAACTACTATCGCAGCAGCGGTCGCTTTTAAACTGGTCCAGCGTGGTTATCCGGTTCACCTAACCACTACTGATCCGGCTGCACACTTGCTTGATCATATCGGTAAATTGGAAATACCGGAAAATCTGACCGTAGATCGTATAGATCCGGACAAAGAAAAAGCAGCCTACATTGAGAAAGTACTAAAACAGCGAGGAAAGAATAAAACCGATGAAGAGCTAAAGCTTCTCCGTGAAGATCTGGAATCGCCCTGTACGGAAGAAGTGGCGGTGTTTCAGGCATTTTCAAAAGCCATTCACGAAGCTAAACGAAAATTTGTAGTTATGGATACGGCACCGACCGGTCATACCTTGTTATTGCTCGATACCACCGGAAGTTATCACAAAGAAGTACTCCGAAACACAAAAATGGAAGCCGATAAATTGAAAACTCCGTATATGTATTTGCAGGATCCGGAGTATTCCAAACTACTGATTGTGGCCTTACCGGAAACCACACCCATTACTGAGGCAGCTAAACTGCAGGATGACTTGCGCCGTTCTAATATTGAACCATACGCCTGGATTGCCAATCAGAGCATGTCGGCCTCTGTGATTTCAGATCCTCTCCTCAAACAGCGGGCGGCAGAGGAGGTCCCATTACTTGTAGAAATCGAATCGAAGCATGCTAAAAAACTCTATGCTATTCCATGGATAGCCGATGATCAGGTGCTGGAAGCAATGCTGAAAACTTCTAAAAAAGAATCTGTGAGTAAAGAATAAACACAACATGCATCAGTAATGTACTAAATGCCACTCATCTATTTTTTACTTCGAAGCATCATCTCCTGGATAACAGTATCAAGCGGAATCTCTTTTTCAACGAGCAGTACGAGGAGGTGGTAGATCAAATCGGCTGCCTCATTTACGGTTTCAGAATCTTTTTTGTTTTTAGCCGCGATAATGGTTTCTACTGCTTCTTCACCCAGTTTTTGAGCAATTTTATCAATTCCTTTTTTAAACAGTCTGGTTGAGTATGATCCTTTAGGCTTTTCGAGCCGCCTGCTTATGAGTAAGCGTTCAAGGTCGTAGAGAAATTCAACTTCTTCTTTAGTGGACATCATTAATTATTTATAAGTCAGTTAGATTTTTTATCAATCTGACGGCTATACCTTCTTTCGCCATCTTGTTCTTCAGATCGGCAATTTCAATTTCCCTGAAATGGAAAATACTGGCTGCAAGTACTGCATCAGCTTTCCCAATGGTAACTGCGTCACAACAGTGTTGCATGGTACCCGCACCGCCGCTTGCGATAACGGGAATGGTAACATGTTCATTAACCTGTTGCAAGAGGTTTAGGTCAAAACCAGATTTTGTGCCGTCGCGATCCATACTGGTGAGTAAAATTTCACCGGCACCCAGTTGTTCTGTTTTTTTAATCCATTCCAGGGCATCCAGTCCGGTGGGCTCGGTTCCGCCTTTTACAAATACCTCCCAATGATCATCCACAGCTTTGGCATCCACGGCTGCTACAATTGCCTGCGAACCGAATTCATCCGCGGCACGGGAGATCAGCCCTGGGTCACGGACAATTGCGCTGTTCAGTGAAACCTTATCAGCCCCGGCCTTTAATATATCCGCTATTTCATCTATAGTTTTAATCCCGCCCCCTACGGTAAACGGTATATTTATATGCTTTGCTATATCCGTTACCAGTGCCACAAGGGTTTTTCTTTTTTCTTTTGTAGCAGTGATATCCAGAAAAACAAGTTCATCCGCTCCTTCTTCAGTATAACGACGGGCAAGTTCCACCGGATCGCCGGCATCCCTCAATCCCACAAAGTTTACCCCTTTAACGGTGCGGCCGTCTTTAATATCAAGGCAGGGTATGATTCTTTTTGTAAGCATAATTCAGATGGTGAAGATAACAGATTTCCTGCAAAGTTTAATAGTAGATAAATACTGCTTTTTACCACGTATTTTTATTCAGAATTGTGAATAATGACTCTATATCGATTTGTGTGGGTAGCACCGAATAAAGTGAATCATAAATAGGATGTCCTCACATCATTAAATCAATCATTTTCGATTCATATA
>JBBDMD010000171.1:0-16859 GCA_040878515.1 Balneolaceae bacterium
GAAGCCGTTCAGTTTGTGTTAACAGAGCGATTGGATCCGGGTGATGCCGGGTTTGTATCTGTGGATACGTATGGAAATATCACGATGAATATGAATACAAGCGGAATGTTTCGCGGATCAATAGATTCTGAGGGAAACCAGGTGGTGATGATCTGGCAGAATGAATAATGATTTTTTAAGTCGGGCAGGACTTATTCATGCTTGGTGCCTGCCACAATGGAAATTTCATCCTCCTGTCTTTGAAGGTGTTTATGTTGCCGGGGGGAATCCAAAACCTGGATAAAGAATGCTCCAATAATAATCAATACACCTGCAATTATTTCGAATAAAGATGGATTTTGACCAATTGAAAGCCAGGCGATCACAATCGCCGCAATGGGTACCAGGTTACCATAGATCACAACCCGTGTAGGCCCCAGGGTTCTAAGTGCTCTTACTTTTACCCACTGTCCGACCCCAACACCGATAGCTCCACCCGCTAAAATAGCAATCCAGGTCCAAAGACCAAGATTCAGCCAGTTTTCACCCGCTAAAGAGGGAGATGCAATCAACAGGTAGATAGTGCCTCCGATTACTGTACGAAAAGCCACCATACTGATCGAACCATACTTTTTGGCAAGTGGTTTGATAAGATGGAGTTCAATAACTGTAAGAATGAGTGCAATTAGCAAAAGCAGGTCTCCCAGCCAGTAACCGGTTTCTGTTGCCAGTCCTTCCCATGCTAAAATTAAAGTTCCGAATCCGGCAAGAAAGATACCCATATAGCCGTTTCGGCCCACTTTTTCTGTTGAAAGAAAGAAACCAAAAGCTGTACTGATTGCCGGGCCGAGTGCCAGCCAGATAGAGGCTCTTGAGCCATGGGTAAGGCCCAGGCCTTCAATGCCTATCCAGGGTGCAAGTGTAGCTCCAATGATGGACACAATGATCAGCCGAGGCCAATCCTGCCTGTCAACCTCCGGAAAGAACCGGAAGGTTGTGTGGGTTTTTTGGGCATCTATATAACACTGCCAATAGAATACAATTAACATAGCTACACCTCCCATCACAAACCGGGAAACGCTGAAGGAGATCGGTTCCATTTCAAGTAAAGCAACCTCTGCCAGTATAAAATTGGCTCCCCAGAAAAATGTAAATAGCATGAGCATACCGTGGTGCGGTACGGCACCAGCCTGAATATCGATTGCTTTAGTATCTGAGGATGAATTGATAAAAAGCCGGGTATTTAATGTGAAAAAGGGATTAACTGAATTCTAAAAAAGCAATTAACATAATTTTTCACATAAATCTTAAAACAATCGTTGTCCAGGACAGGTGAGGGAAGCAGAACTAAAGTTCAATAAGCGGAAAATTCTTATTCCAGGCCCAGGTTAAACCGGTCTCTGAGTTCCTGAACATAGATCCCAATGTCGTTACGGATTTCAAAAAGGCGTGCATGGAATTTTGAATAGACGGCCTGAACAATAAAGGGCTCTTTTTTCATACTTTGTAAATAACGAAGAGCTTCGTTGGCACTTTTCAGTCCTTTTTTTGTATAGGCAATATTTCCACCCAGCACATCCTGTTCAAATCCGAATGAGTAACCCCCGGCAAGCTTAGCGGTAATTTTGAGAACGTTGCCTACAAATTCATCAACTTGTTTGGTGCGATAATTTGGCGGAATTGTTTCAGCCCATTTCAATACATCAACAGCAAAACCACGGGCATTTTTGTAGACATCAAGATTATCGATGGAACCGTAATCCGAAAATGTAAACTCTTCGCTCAGTTCTTTCCACTCCTCACCATAGTCGAAATCATCTTCATCTTCGTCTTCATCAAAAAACGGGAACACATCATCCTGAAAGAAGAAATCATCATCATCCATGTCCTCGTCTTCATCATCCCAGTCGTCCTCATCATCCGGGAAATAGGCTTCATCTAAAAGGAGTTCCTCTTCAATAAAAGCTTCCACAGCATCCAGTTCATCCATGCTTTCTTGCAACAGGGTGATCCAGCGCGGTAAATTTCCTTTAGGATCGGAAGTGATGAACCGTCGAAGTTGTTCACTTCGTTTCTCGATTTCATTAAGATGAGACTCCCATTGGTGTTCGTTCCAGAAAGGGCCTTCTTCAAAACCGTCAAAGCTCATGCAGGTGATGTGCTAATAGAGTTAGGGTTTAATGCATATAAACGCAATTCCGGGTTTATATACAGGTGTAAAATACGATTTTTTAAGATTCGAATACAGTAGAAACCATTAACTTCTTCTATAATTTTTCAAGCACCCGGATTATGACTCTCGTCATTTTGGGTTCGGCCATTGATGCTGCTTCTAATACCTGTTCTATATCGATGGGTTCCAGTGCATCGGGAAAACATTCGTCTGTGATAACAGAAATTCCCAAAACTTCCATACCCATATGAACCGCAGCAATAACTTCGGGTACAGTGCTCATTCCAACAACATCTGCACCCAGTAAACGCAGATAACGATATTCCGTTTTTGTTTCCATCATGGGGCCGCTTAAAGCCACATAAACTCCCTGCCGCATTACAATCTTTTCTTCAAGTGCAACGGTTTGAGCAATATCCATGAGCCGTTCTGTATACGGTTCGCTCATATCCGGAAAGCGGGGCCCAAGTTCAGGATCGTTAGGCCCGATCAATGGATTATCTCCAAGAAGGTTTATATGATCGCGAATCAGCATAATATCTCCCCGCGAATAGTTTGTGTTCATACCTCCACAGGCATTACTGACAATAAGTGTATCTACGGCATTAGCCTTCAATACACGCACCGGAAATGCAATTTGCTGCATGGTGTATCCCTCGTAGTAGTGAAAGCGCCCCTGCATGGCTATCACCTCCTTGCCTCCCAGAGTTCCGAAGAGCAGCTTGCCAGCGTGACTTTCAACTGTTGAAACAGGAAAATGAGGTATTTTGTCGTAATATATCTCAGATTCAACGATCATTTCATCAGCCAGCTGACCAAGGCCGGTACCCAGGATGAGCATATAATTTGGTTTTCTGTCAGTTTTTGACTGAATGAACGATAAGGCTTCGTCGCGTTTCTGACGAAACGTTTCTACAGAATCATATTTCATATTTGTAAAGCAATTTAGCTAAAACATTATTTATGCCATTAGAGGCTCAACCTGTCTTGCTTTTAAATAGTTTGGTTTATTTTTAAAAATCTGTTGAAGACTGAAAGTTTGTTTTACAATCTTTCAGAATTTAGTCCAATTCGTCTAGAATATCATCAAGGCTTTGTGCTCCCGGGGGTACAGGACTGGATTTTTGTGAATTGTTTCTCTTTTCAGAAGATTCTTTTTTCTTGTCGATGGACTCTTGAAGCCGATTATCCAAATCTTCTTCTTTAGGCATTGTAAATAGTGAAGCCTCATCTTTGCTGAATTGCTGAAGGGATTCGCGGGAAAGATCCAGGTAAGATTTTATTCCTCCTATAATTTCTTCCCTGCGGTCGAGAAGCCTCAGAATGCTCTGGCGTATCTGCTGGCGCTGGGCATTTGCATCGCGGATTATGCCATCTGCCTCCATTTCTGCTTTTTCAATGGTGTTTTTTGCTTCTTTTCGTGCACCCGTCAGTTTTTGTTCGGCAGAATCTTTAGCGGTTTGCAGTGTTTCGTGTAATGCTTCTTCCACACGTTCATAGTGCTTAAGCTTATCATTCATTTTATCGATTTGAGTCTCAAGCTCGCGGATCTTACCCACCATATGTTCCCACTCATTGGCTACAAGACTTAAAAAAGCCTGGACTTCAGCCGGGTCGTACCCGCGAAGTGATTTTTCAAATTGCTGCTGCTTAATTTCGAGGGCTGTTAGTTTCATGGGTATAAGTGTATTTGATTACTTTCAACAGATCCGGTGTCTGCCAAATCACCTTAAACTATCAGATGTTAAATCGGTTCCAGAAAGATGGTAGTAAAGATACTTTTTATTGATTTAACATGTTGCGGAGTTTTCCGCTCTCTTTGGCATCAGAATCGGCTTCACGATTATCCATTTCTATTTCAATTGCACTATTCTGTTCCTGCTTTTTCCTTCCTTTATGTTCCGTAACACGTTTGTCGGGGATTTCATCTGTCACGATTGCTTCAAGGTTATTTAAACGTTTTTCAGTCTTTTCCTTAAACTCACGAAGAGCGGCAAGAAATTCCTTGTTTTTTGTGATATCAGAGGATTTTGAGCCGCGGTTTATCCAGGATTTTATAATACTTCCAACAATCCCCAAAAAAACGATCGAAAGAATACTTCCAAATATGATTGCTATAATAGCTACGTCTTCTCCATACATAATTATTTCCCTTTTGATTTTACCATGTTAGCCACATTCTTCTGATTTTCATCCTTTATTCCTTCACTGTCATCTACTTCAATTCTATGGAGAGGGTCTGCAGAATCTTTGTCAAATTCAGAGGGATCATTTGCCGCAATAGCTTCAAGGTTTTCAATTCGTTTCTTCATCTGCTGTATTAATTTACGAAGTTCTCCAACTTCTTCATCATATTTAGTGTTTTTGGCTTGCCACCGAAGTTTGTTTTTTTGGTAATCTATAATATAACCACCCAAAATTGCGACCAAAGGAATGAGTACCCAAATAAATGCAGACATAACCGATTATTCTTTCTTTAATAAATATGTAAAATTAACTGACAATCAGGTTTCATCACTAAGAATAAATGATATGAATCACATAGTAAATTAAAATAATAAATCTAATGGATTCTACCTCATGCTTTTAACGAGGGCTTACTTTAATAGTTGCGTTCTCCAAAAATTGCTGTTCCGACCCGGACCATGGTAGAGCCTTCCTGGATCGCCACTTCCAGATCATTGGTCATGCCCATTGAAAGATGTTCCAGTTCTACTGCTCCCTTATTCAAATGCTCATGCGATTCCTTCAATTTTCTTAGCATACTGAATTCCGGGCGCACAACTTCTGCATCGTCGGTGAAAGTAGCCATTCCCATGAGGCCGCGGACCCGGGTATATTTTAAGTTTTGGGCATAGGTTAATATGGATTCAAGTTTCTCGGGGTCACACCCGCTTTTCTGATCTTCTGCACTAATATTAACCTGAATGAGCACGTTAATAACCCGGTTTATCCGGGAAGCGCGTTTTTCCACCTCTTTGAGCGCCTTTTTTTTATGAACAGATTGAATCCAGTTTACCCTGTCTGCCATATATTTTATTTTATTGGTTTGAAGGTTTCCGATAAAATGCCAGACCAGTGCCGGATTTTCAATTTCATGCATTTTGTCTTCTAGCTCTTTGGCACGATTTTCACCAAAATGAAGGTGTCCGTGGGCGGCAAGTGTCAGAATATCTTCGGAGGGTTTGGTTTTACTTACGGCAACCAGCATGATCTCTTTAGGATCTCTGCCAGCATTATTACAGGAAGCTTCAATACGGTTTATTAACTGATTGTATCGATCTATTATAGAGTCAGACATAGGTGTTAGTGGTTGAGTATTTACTATGAGTAAAAAAGATCAGCAGTGTAACATTCCCAAAAGTTACAAACTTATCAAATAAAGAAAGAAAAATGGTTTTTAATGGATAAAAATTAATCGTATTTTTCATGTCTGTGATAAAGACCATGATAAACCAGCGAAGATCCACATTTAGAGTAAGGACAAACGCGGGCTTCAACAACCCAGCCATAATAAACGCTTATTTAAGCTATATGGGAGGGATCTTATCTTGAACACGCAGGTCCGGCATATAACAAATTTTATGCATCAATGGGCTCCACCAAGCATAAAATTGAGTTATGATAATGTAGGACTCTTACTCGGCGACCCATCTGCTCCTGTTACAAAAGTTCTTGTCTGTCTGGATGTGACGGAAGCTATTGTGGATGAAGCCCTTGAAAAGAATTGTGAGTTAATTGTTTCGCACCACCCGCTTATCTTTCAGAAAATATCCAGTATAAACCCTACGGATGAACAGGGACGGATTATTTATAAAATGATCCGTAATGATATTTCACTTCTCTCCGCCCATACAAATCTCGATGCCGCCCTTGATGGTGTTTCTTTTGTGCTGGCTAACAACCTGGGACTCGACGATCTGCAATTCCTCGACCGAAGTTACAATATCAGCCGCAAAATCTCACTCACCACAAGTGTTGAAGACGATCAGGCCGTGCTTAAACTGCTAAATTACTACTCAGCTGAAGAAGCACATTACTATGAAGTTGATGGAAGAAAAGAAGGGCAAAAATATTTTGAAGCGATCATTGATCAGCACAATGTGTCTCAGTTGCAAAAAGCCCTGGAAATTGAGGGATTGCTAAAGAGGGGAAGTTTTCAGGAGATGGAGGTTGTGAGCCCAACAAATAATTTTGGAATGGGTGTACTGGGCAGATACCCGGATCAGGGAATTGCTATGAGTGAGTTTTTGCACCTGGTTTGCAGGGCACTGGATGTTCCATCTGTTCGATTTTCCGGGGGCGCAGAACGAATAAGGAAAGTAGCTGTATGCGGCGGTGCCGGGATTTCACTGAAAAAAGCTGCAATGAAAGCAGGTGCAGATGCATTTGTAACAGCCGACATTAAGTATCACGATTATTTTACCGAAAAGAAAAATTTTCTGCTTGTGGATGCTGGCCATTACGAAAGTGAATTTCCAGTGGTAGAAGCAGTTCGCAAAGAGTTATCAGAAGCATTTGAGCATATTCATGTAGAGGCAACAGAAAATGTGACAAACCCGATGAATATATACGTAACCGATTTTGAAAATAAAAACATCTAAACACTCGTAAATCAACACCATGCAAGAGGTATTACAACAACTCGCAAACCTACAGTATATTGACAGCCGAATTGACGAAATCAGGCAGCTCAGAGGCGATCTTCCCGAAGAAGTATTGGATATTGAAACAAATATCAACCGGTATAAAGCTAAAATTGATCAACTTGAAGAAGAAGAGAAAGATCTGAAAGTTGAGAAGAAGAAGCTGGAACTGGATATGGAAGAGTCTTTAGAGAAGACCAAGAAATATGAGGAGCAACAATTAACGGTTCGAAATAACCGCGAGTATGATGCTCTTACGAAAGAAATTGAGGCCCAGAAGCAGTTTGTTGAAAATGCAACGTCCCGTATTGAAGAGATAGAAAAAAGAATTGAAGAGGTATCCGGCGAGCTGGAAGAAAACAAGGAGAAGCTGACTAAAACCGAAGAACTCCATGCGGAGAAAAAAGAAAACCTTGATAAAGTGATCAATAACACCCAGGAGGAAGAAGACAAGCTGTTGAAAAAACGGGAACAGCTGGAGAAAGAGCTTGATAACAGGTATGTAAGAAGCTACAACCGGCTCAGGGACGGACTCTCTAACGGTATAGCTGTTGTGGGCATGGAGAGGGGTGCTGCTTTGGGGATGGCATTGCCCCCACAAATGCAGGTGGAAGTTCGCAGAAAAAATAAAGTAATTATCGACGAACACAGCGGCCGAATTGTTGTTGACCCTTCCTTTTTTGATGAGGCCAAAAAAGAGCTCAAAGTGTAATTCGCACTATAAATGAACTCTATTCGTTAAATTAGGTATATTAATTCAGGAGAGTTTCCGGGTAATCGCTCCCCATTTACGGGGGGAGGAAAGTCCGAACACCAACAAGTACCGTGCTTCCTAACGGGAAGGTTCCGGGAAACCGGGACAGCCAGTGCCACAGAAAACAAACTTCCCCGGCTTTTTTCGGGGTAAAGGTGAAAAGGCGAGGTAAGAGCTCACCGCCTCAGCAGCGATGTTTGAGGGCAGGGTAAACCTCACGGGGTGCAAGTTCATGCAGGTTGTGCGCATCTTGTCGCTATACAACCGGGTAGAACGCTTTGATCATGATGGCAACATTATGGCCAGATAAATGATTACCATCCGCCAATGGCGGATACAGAATTCGGCTTACAGGAAACTCACTCATTCTTAAGGCCATATCGATTCCGATATGGCCTTTTGTGTTTGAAGAAAAAAAAAGGGATTTTATATTATTAATAATAAATACGTTATAAATGAGTTTAAAACGTATAATAAACACAAAAAAGATAAATTGATTAAATGAAACTATTTAAAATAGCTAGTATTACATTCATCGCACTTTTGACAGTGGCAAGCTTAGCTTTTGCACAAGGCCAGCAGCAAATGCCTGATGCTCCCACATCTGATGACGTGAGTGAAGAAGAACTGGACCAGATTATAGATACAATTGGTGACCTTGAGCCTATTCAGGTTGAAACCCAAGAGAAAATGCAGGAACTGGTAGAAGCAGAAAACATGAGTTTTGATCGCTTTCAACAAGTGATTATGGCAATGCAAAACCCACAGATGGCCGACCAGGTGGATATTACTGAAGAAGAACAGTCAACTATCCAAACTATTCAGCCCGATCTGATGGAGATTCAGACTGAAGCCCAGCAAAAAATGATTGCTGCGATAGAAGATAACGGCTTAACAACACAACGTTATCAGCAAATTATGATGGGTGTTCAGCAAGACACGGAATTGAGAAGCCGTATTGAAGAACGCCTTGAAAACTAATTACATCAATTAACTTACAGGTTAATTGATAAAAAGCTGCCCGTTTAAAGCCAGGCAGCTTTTTTTGTGCCAATCATTGAGACTTTGAAGTCATCAGAATTGAAACCGGTTACTCTATACAGGTGCCCTCATTAGATTAGCCTGAATAATCCAGGCTAGATAAGTATCAATCAGGGGTTGGAAATTCTGCAATAACCTATAGTGATTGCTAAGGAGGAGTTCAGAGAAATAACGGAGAGCTTATCGATCTGGTGGACTAAAACCAGCCCCCGCTCTCTTATAAATTGACGCTGTAAGTACCTTTGATCTTTCGGTCCAGTTCGCGCTGCATATCCTTGTCTTTAATATCCTCGCGCTTATCATACTGCTTTTTACCTTTGGCAAGTCCCAATAATATTTTGGCGTATCCACCTTTAAAATATAGTTTTAAGGGAATCAAGGCATACCCTTTCTGGGTTAGGTATTTATCTATCTCACGGATCTCTTTTCTTTTTAAGAGTATTTTACGGTCACGTCTCTCATCATGATTATTGTACGATCCAAACTCGTAGGGTTTGATGTACATATTTTTGAGCCACACTTCCCCATTGTTTAAATAGGCAAACGCTTCGTTTAAACTTGCCTTACCCGCCCGGATAGATTTCACTTCGGTTCCTTTCAGTGCTAATCCCGCTTCATAGGTTTCCTCCACGCTGTACTCGTGGCGTGCTTTTCGGTTTTCTATCTTAGGCGGTGATTTTTTCTTTTCGCTATTTTTCTTTTTTGACAAAACTATCCGTGGTATTAGTAATTCATTCCAATTTCTCGCAACCCTTCCAGAACTTCAGGATCAGGTGACCGGTCGGACATTGTTGAATAAACACTCATAATTTGTTCAATCTGTTCACGGGCTACGCGGTTATCCGGATTTATTTTAAGGACTTCAGTGAACTGAACAAGAGCATTATTCATCCGGGTTCGCATCTCTCCGGCATCAAATGTGCCCATACTGTGTAATCCATAGTTTAAATGTGTTTTTTCAAGTAGCGTTTTAACTTCGGGATCTTCCCTGTCCTGTTTTTCTAACAATGTGAGGGCAGTTTCATAATCGTTATTTTCAATATACTGATCAATCTGTTCATTCAGAGAGAGGTTCTCATTAACAGATTCATTGTTATTTTTACCACACGAAAGAGACAGGAAAAGAAGTAAAATGATAAAAACAGATTTTGTGATGCGCATTAAGCAGAGATTTAGTTTAGAAAATAGATTGGGTTCGGACTGATGCAAAGAACAAAAACAACCATGCTGATCCATCCCAGTTTTCTGCGAAATGGAGTTAATGGTTGTTCATAGACAACCGGCGGATGTTCAATCTTAACAAAATAGACAAGAAAGAAACTCCAGAAAGCCCAAATTAATGAACCCGTCTGAGTAAACCCACCTGCAGAGAAATATAAATATCCGACCGAGCCAATCAATGAAAGTGCCCACACCGGGGCAATCCATGTATGGTCGTTATAAAATCCTTTTCGAAGCAGAAAAAAGAGAACCAGGGCCCAGATAATGATAGCCAAATGCCCGTAACCGGGGAACCACCCCTGCACATTTAAGAACAGAAAGGGGATCGCCTCAATACCTCCCAGTGCTGTAATGGCTCCAAAACTGACTCTTGCTGCGGTTCTGTGCTTTTTATACCCAATTAGGGAGTACAGGATGTGGCCTCCGTCCAGCTGACCGATAGGAGTCAGATTAAGGGCAGTAAAAAAGAGTCCCAGCCATCCGGCAAACAAAAACGGGTAGTGGTACATTTCATACATTGGCGGTACATTTTCAAAAAAACCGGCCAGGAATGAATAAAGCAGTGTATTACCCAAAAGGATGGTTGCTCCTTCAGGCGAGGCAGGCGGGGGCTCTGCGGGAAAAGTTCCCGTCTCCTGGATATGTGATATAACAGCTTCATGTCCCGAAAAATTCTCGATAAAACCGGGGTCGGGCAGAGTTGAAAAGCCATAGAGAAGTATTAAAATTGAGACGATAAACCCAGCAATTGGCCCTGAAATACCCACATCAAACAGCTTAATGGTATCCCTGATATTCTCCTTTATTCGAATGACTGCACCCATCGTGCCGATACCGAACGGAATGGGAATAAAATAGGGTAGTGTAACTCTTACATTATGGTGCACAGCAGCAAAATAATGGCCAAATTCATGAGTACCCAGGAAGGCAAGCAGAAGAGTTGCAAAAAGAGCACCTTCAGGAAACATCTCCCAGTAAGACTCTACATTGGCATTCTGGCCAACCCAAAAAAACATTCCCACAAAAGTAATGCATGCAAAAGTAGCGATAAAAAGCGCGAGGTGCTTTGCAATGGTCCTGAAATCCGTATTGTTGCCGGGTACCGGTTCACCGGGTATGGTTTCCTCTTTGGAGAGGCTTGCTTCTGGAAAAGACAAATTCTTAAATTTTTAAAAGTGTTTGGTTCTGTGAATAGGAAGAGTCATACAGCGTGCACCGCCGCGGCCCCGGCAGAGTTCATGCCCCTGAAAACTGATACAAATCTTTCCTTCCTTTTCTGGCTGAAATGAATTTTGTTCAAACTCTTCAATAAATTCATGTTGTGTTAAGTGGCGATAGCCATTATCAACAAGCGCGTTAAAGGTTTTAGTATTTCTTCCGTATCCCAAAATCACCCCGGGTGCCAGCGCAAATACATTGGCTCCGTCGGTCCACTGTTCTCGGAATTGATTGATACGCTCTTCTCCGCCACACTTAATGAAATTAAACGATTTACCTGTTAATTCTTCCAGGGCCTCTTTTAACGTATGATAGCGGCTTGTTTGTACATGGCCATTTACTGCAGACAGGTTCACAACGTTATGAGTCTCCTCTTCAATGGCCGGCGGAAAAACCACGCATTCATTTTCATCAGAAAAAGTAAATATGGTATCCAGGTGCATGGATGACCTCTGCTTGGGGATGTCGACGGCCAGAACATGTTCAATACCACTTTCAAGCAGCTTTTCAGCTACGGTCATTAATCCGCTGAATGATGTGCGTTCACTCATGCCGATTAGAACGATTTTATCGGATGCAACAATTACATCTCCGCCCTCAATAGACTGATGGCCCTCGATGGTAATCACATTTTCACGCACAGACTCAAAAACAGGGTGATGTTTCACAATCATCTCCATCAGTAAAAATTCCCTTGCCCGGGCACGTCTGGCGGCTTTTGATACGATTACACGGTTTCCAACAACGGAGGCCAGGTCGCGGGTAAACAAAAGGTTTGGTGATGGGTGGAGGTTAAAGGCTCTGTTAGGGGTTATTGAACCCTCCACAACAAACTGTAAAAAGGTTGTGGATGATAACTGAAGCAGATCGTTTTTTACCGTATGGATATTTTCATAAGGAAGCTCCTTAATCATCATCTCAATAAATTCTTCGCGCACAGTCTCTTTTTGAAAACACTCAATAGCAAGATCCATTATTTCATAAATACAACCCTCTTCAGGCATCGCGGTTTCAAACACTTTTAGCATGTCGAGATGTTCTTCTTTTGCATCACTTTCGAAAATAATATCATCGAAAAGCAGTTCTTCCTTTAGATTGGGATTAACCAATGAGACTTCGGTTCCCGGGGTATGAACAATTACTTTATTGAGAACATCTGTTTCAGATGGGATATGGATCATAGCCGTTGATTGTTTAAATTTCTGGAATAGAAAAGATACGGTTTTTGGCACACCATTATAAAATTGTAAATAGGTTTCTTCTTGAAGCAAAATGAATGATATCTTTATGGAAAGATGTTCTCAATCTCCAGCGATGATAGAGATTTGAAGTAATCATCAATAGAAGCAGTATATAATGACATCAAAAAACGAAATAGAATCACTGATTTATCTTCTTGAAGATCCGGATCCGGAAGTTCAAATGGGTGTGAAACAGAGATTTGAAGAACTTGGCGAACAGGCTGTGCCGCTGCTCGATCAGTTTCAGAGCGAATCCATTCATGATTCCGAAAGAAAAACGATAAACGAACTGATTTATAATATTACCATCGGCACTATGCTCGAGGAATTTGCCGATCTGGTGGATCGTGGAATTAACAGTCCGAGAAAACTTGAACGGGCTATACTGGAACTCTCAAGGATTGGAAGCCCTACACTCCGAACAGAAGATTACAGTAAGAAGCTGGACCGGTTAAGCCAGCAGATTGGCGGCGATATTGCCTACACTCCCTCAATGAAAGAGAAGATGAACATTCTGCTTCAGTATGTATTCAGAGAGTTGAAATTCCGGGGAGACGCTAAAGATTACCATAATCCTGAAAATGCATTTTTAGACAGGGTGATAGAACGCAGGAAAGGTTTGCCCATCATGCTGAGCATGGTTGTTTTATTTATTGCAAGAAGGCTGAACCTGCCTTTTTATGGAGTGAATATGCCCATTCATTTTATGTTAATGTATCAGACTCCGAACCAGGAGATCTTAATTGACCCTTTTGATGGTGGAACAATTGTTACGTACGACCAGTGCTACTATTTTCTGAAAAAAAATGGGATCGAACCCCGGCCGGAACATTTGGAAAAAGCAGATGAAGCGGATATTCTGGCACGGTGCATTAGGAATTTAATGCACAGTTACGCAAAAAATCATCAGGATGACCGGGTAAGGGATTTAAAGGAACTTTTAAAAATGGTAGAATTGAGAGGGTGATTTTTGATGAAATTGCCGTTTGTTATTAAATCAAACATTCAATACAGCCCTGTTCAATCTGCTTTAGAGCATTGATTTCGCCTGTTAATGATTGATTTCAAAAGCAGCATGATCGGTATGGAATCGAAAGGGATCCATTTGATTGGCCATGGCATAAAAAGATTTTGCTTCGCCTTCGTCACCGCTTTGTCTGTATAAATCTCCGGCAAGATGAAACAGATCGGGGCTGGCAGGGAACTCATTTAACATTTTAGTGAGCAGTGGCCCCGCTTCTTCCAGTTCTTTATCGGCAACCATAATTTTCAGGCGATAGAGATCAAAGATCGGGTGTGTCCCGTTTGCTTTGTCGATGTAATGTTTACAGCGGGAGTAGATATTTTTACTGAAATAGTATTGAACAAAAAGAAGTAAAAGCGCGGGTGCCAGCTTCAACTCGTCGAGGCGGTCTTCAAGGGTTCGCAGCAGTTCGCGTTCATCAGCTATAAGAAGCGTGGATACAATAGTTATCAGTTCTCTTTCACTCCATGAATTCCTGAGGATCTCAGTTTTAACTTCGCTGGTCAGATATTCTTGAATGGTATTTACCCACTCCTGATCGGGATTTAAGGGATTATCAGGCGGGCCCAGCTGTTCGAACCGGTCCGGATGTGAACCCTGTCCGGGTATCACATACTCATCCGTCAGATTCCATTTTTTGTGATACCGGTCTTTATTGATCCATTTGCACTGAGGAGCCAGGTTTAACCCCATCGCAGATGTTGTTCCATTGCGAAGATGATCCGCACTTGCATTTTTCGCCACAGCCGGCGATTTGCCGGATTCGATGATCTGCATACAAAAATCTTCCATCTCGTAGTTGCAAAGCTGATATTCTTCATCAAAACGAATATCCAGGTCTTTTTTAATCATAAAGCAGCAGCTGTCAACAAAATCTGTTTTAATGATGTCATTATTTGAAGGCCCATTTTTTTTCTGAGTATTGTTATCGGTTGAATCAATCATAGGAGCAGCCAGTACTATATCCGGAGACTCTTCAAATGCGTTCAACAGGGGGTTAATCGTCTGTTTTGTTATATGAACGTCATTATGTATGATGAGAATATGCGGTGCAGAAGCAGCATCAATGCCCTGATTGATCGAAGCTCCGAAACCGCGGTTTGTTTTGTTAGTGACAACATTAATCTGCATAAAATTCTCTTTCTGCAGCTGCTCAAGGTAGTCGAATGTATCATCGATACTGGCATTATCAACCACAATTAGTTCTGTGGTTTCGGGATCTGCGACTTCCTCTAATTTTAATATGCACGATTCAAGAAGGGATTTCCCTAACCCTGTAGTGGGAATCACCACACTCAGCGATACTTTTTTCTCCTTTTTTGCGGTTTTCATCTCATTTTGTTGCTGAAGAAAGAGCTCAGCCTGTGTTTGTGTTGCATTCGCCTTTTTTTGCAGCTCATGTTTAAGTTCAGCTGCTTCCACATGTCGCCGTAGTTTTTCAAGGGAGCTTATTTTTATATAATTTGCTTCGTGATGGTCCGGGTTTTTTCTCAAAAACCGGCTAACCAATTCAAGAGACCGCTTTGCATCGCCCTTGTCTAAAAACTGCCGGGCCTGTAAAAGCACATCATTTTCAGTAGCTGTACCCGACGAGGGTGTATTGAGATTTTTTAACCGGGCCAGAATCTGATCCCTGATTTCAGGCCGCGGGAAAAGACGAAATGCAGTTTGCAGAAATTCCATAATATCACCCGGCTCTGCAAGTGGTGACTGGTCATCCGCAATCACAAAAAAAGGATCGGTTTGGTGCCAGACGTTTTTTTCAACAAGCCGCATGGCAAGTTCTGCACCTTGTAAACAGTTTAAAAATGGATTAAAGAACAGATTTGAAGCTTTAAGAATTTTACGATTCCATAAGAGACAGCTGTCGTCCGGAAGTTCACCCTCTTCGGCTGCCGTGATCCAATCGAGTGGATTTTCCGGAAGTGAGTAGTCGAGTGTCCAGAAGGCAGTCGGATCAGACTTGAAACGTCTTATGGATTCAATCAGCAGTGATTCGTTGAGCCTGTCGGCACGAAGCGGAGCCCAAAATAGCTGGCCAGTAGCCTGTATAATTGCCTCATTAAGGGATAACCCACGACCAACCGGTTCATCATGTTCAAATAAAAACACACGGTCGTTATTGCTTTTTGAGATCGTGGTTTCTGTAAACTGAGTAATTTTTCTGTCTGAACCATCATTAATCACAACAATTTCTATCTTTTCTGATCGGAGGGCGAGACAATTGTTCAGCAGCTGTTCGAAATGTTCCGGTTTCGAATGTGTAGTGAGTAAGATTGAAAGTTGAATGGGTTCGGCCATAATACTGTCTTATTTTAAGCAAATATACAAGATGCCCGGGGTGGAAGAAAAACGAATATCGAATTCATATTAAGTTAATTTCTTCTAACGTAGAAAGTAACTGTAACAATCGGTCGTTAGTAATCTCTTACACTTAAGAGTGACGACAAAATACGGTGCGTAAAAGTATGTTGAAGAGTTATTTCAAGGTGGCGCTGCGCAATTTCAAAAAACAGCCGGTTTATACATTTATAAATTTGTTTGGTTTAGCGGTTGGAATTACGTGTTGCCTGTTTATATCGATATATATTATAGATGAACTGTCGTACGACAGGCACCATCAATATGCTGATAATATCTATAGAATTAATCAAACAATTGAGTTTGATTCTCAGGAAGATCATTCTGCGACAACTCCATTTCCGCTGGCGGAAGCACTCCGGCTGGAATTCCAACCAAATATAAAAGAGACAGCTCGATTTTTTGACCTCGAAGCTCCGGCTGTTTCTATCGGGAACAGTGATACGAACGAGTTTATCAGGCAGGAAAAGTTTTTTTTCGCCGATCCATCCATCTTCAGGATCTTTGATATTCCGCTGACAAGAGGTAATTCGGAAACTGCTCTGTCGGATCCGAATTCAGCAATCATCACCCGGCGCGTTGCCGGCATATATTTTGGTGATGAAGACCCGATAGGAAAGGATCTAATATTTGAAGGAAGACTTTATTTAACAGTAACGGGAATTATGGATGAATGGCCCGATAACAGCCATTTTAAAGCAGATATTCTGGCCTCGTTCGAAAGTTTGAGAAATGTATGGCAGAATTACGAACAAATTACTGAACGATGGCGATGGAATCCGGTATGGACCTATGTGTTACTGGATGAGGGGACGGATCCGGCGACAATCAGCGATCAGCTGCCGGATATCGTTGACCGTTTTTATACATCGTCTTTTTCCGAAAATGAAAATGTAACGCTGAACCTCCAGCCACTGAAAGATATTCGTCTCTTCTCTGATGTGGATAATGAAATTGAGCCTTCCAGCAGTTATGTGTATGTGTATCTCTTTTCCATTATAGGGTTTCTCATTTTGTTAGTTGCCTGTATCAATTTTGTGAATCTGTCTACTGCAAGGGCGATGCAGCGTTCTAAGGAGGTGGGATTGAGAAAAACACTCGGAGCTTATACAAGTCAGCTGCGATGGCAATTTATGACCGAATCATTTCTCTACACAATTGCTGCCGTTTTGCTGGGTGTATTTTTCACACTGCTTATTTT
>JBBDMD010000171.1:16869-17053 GCA_040878515.1 Balneolaceae bacterium
CCGGGAAATCAATCACGACCGGGCAGTTTGGTTATCCGGGTATGGGCCTTACACTGTTGGCAATTACGCTTGTTGTGGCTCTGATGGCCGGGTTATATCCGGCATCGTTTTTGTCGTCTTATAGTCCGGTTGAAAGCCTGCGAGGCACATTCACAAAGGGTAAAAAGGGCGGGAACCTGAGGCG
>JBBDMD010000172.1:0-2720 GCA_040878515.1 Balneolaceae bacterium
CAGTTAATTGCATTTGCATTAATAGAAAATATACAGCGGGAAGAGCTTAATCCGCTTGAAATATCATTGGGGTATCAGCGGTTGATGGAGGAGTGCAGCTATACTCAAAGTGAAGTTGCCGAACATGTAGGAAAAAATCGTACAACCGTTACCAATATGCTTCGATTATTACAGCTGCCGGATTTTATACAGGCATCATTGCGGGATGAAAGTATAAGTACAGGACATGCAAGGGCTTTAATCAACCTTAAAAATGAAGATGATCAGAGAAAATTACTGAAACGGATTACCTCAAACTCACTGTCTGTACGGCAAACCGAGGGGCTAGTAAAATCATTTGATAAAAAGAGTGAACAGGCCGGGTCAAAAAAAGAGAAGCAAACTCAAAAAAAGAATCCATTTCTGGAAGATTTTTCCAGAAGATTAAGAAATAGTTTAAGTACAAAAGTAGATATCAAGCCCAAAGGAAAAGGGGGTGAGATTCGTATTGAATATTATTCAGACGATGATTTAGAACGAATTATTCAGCTTTTCGATGAAATGGATTAATCTTTTTCTTTTTCTGATATTCTTAACCGTCACTGCACGAGCGCAACATTCAGGTATTGACAGGGATTTCAGCATGCTAGAGTACAGGTATATGAATTTACTTTCGGTTCAGCAGGATACAGTTGAAAGAAGAGAATACCCGAGTCCTAAATCAGTGATGTTTAAGTCTATGATGATACCAGGCTGGGGCCAGATTGAAAACGAGCAGATCTGGAAAGTGCCAATTGTATATGGTTTATTTGCAGGTGTGGGAGTTTATACATTCTACCTGAATGATCAGTATAAAGATTACAGAACAGCTTACTATAATGCGGTAAGAAGCGATGAAGAGAATGATTTCCGGTTCGGGCAAACACCTGAATATCTTGTAGGGGTCAATCAATCTGAGCTGCAATCGGTTAGAAACAGTTTCAGGAACCGGCGTGATTTTATGTTTGTGGTTATGGGGCTGGCATATGGGCTTAATGTACTCGATGCATATGTTTATGCCCACATGCGAAGCTTCGATGTATCTGATGACCTCTCAGCCCGGACAATCATTCAACCCACTTTAATAGCAGAAGGCAAGCCCGGAATAAAAATTTCACTATCACTATTTAAAAGAAACTAAATAAATGCCAGCACCCGAATATTTTACAAAAGAGAACAAAGCTTCTGAGAGTTTTGCTACAGCCAGTAACCATGATTTGTGGAGCGTTTTCAAAATTATGGGTGAATTTGTGGACGGCTATGATAAGCTACTTCAGATCGGTCCTTGCATATCCATTTTCGGATCCGCCAGGCTAAGGCCGGGGAATAAGTATTATGAAATGGCAGTAAAAACTGCTGAACTTATTTCGGAAAACGGTTTTGGAGTCATAACCGGAGGCGGGCCCGGTATTATGGAAGCAGGAAATAGAGGAGCTCATAAAATAGGGGGTAAATCCGTTGGGCTGGGAATTGAACTGCCTCACGAGCAAAGTGTAAATAAATATGTTCATTCCGAATATGAAATTAATTTTAAATATTTTTTTGTTCGGAAGGTAATATTTGTAAAATACGCCCAGGGTTTTATCGTCTTTCCGGGGGGTTACGGAACTCTGGATGAACTCTTTGAAACTTTGACACTCATTCAGACCAAAAAAATTGAAAAAATTCCTATTGTTTTAATAGGTAAGAAATATTGGAATGGTCTAATCGAATGGATCAAGGATACTTTGATTGAACAAAAACTGATTAACCAAAAAGATCTGGATATCTTTTATCTTACTGATAGCCATGAAGATGCAGTGAAATATGTTTGCGACTTTTATGAGAAAAAATTACCCAAGCCAAACTTTTAATAACAAGAAACATTTAACCTTAATGTAAGTTTATTTAAACAGGCAACACTTTGATGATATTATTTATAAAATTTCATTAAGTTAAGCCCGTTTAAATGGCTATAACAACAACTAAATACATTATCATGAAATCTTTTCGACATATAATAACCGGCATTTCATTGTTATTCCTTGCCTTTGGAACTGTATCCACTGTTTCTGCGCAAGACGAAGCAAGGAATCAAGCAATCAACATGTTTAATAATGCTCAGGACCTGGCCGGTGCAAATGAATTTGAAAATGCCATAGATCTTTACAGGGATGCCCTGGAAATGGCAGAGGAAAATGGTTTTCAGGATATTGTAGATCTCGTAACCAATCAGTTGCCCAAGGTTTATTCGAGCAGGGCATCCAGTGCATATAAAACCTATCAGAGTGAGCGATCACTTGAATCTGTAGAAAGAGCCATAGAGTATTATAGCGAAGCTCAGGAAGTGGCAGAAGAGTTTGGGGACGACCAGGTACGGGATAATGCAAGGGCAGCGATTCCACAGCTTCACTATATTAAATCTGTTCTTCAGTTCAGGGCAGAAAATTATGAAGGAGCTATAGAAAGCCTGGACACAGCAATAAATCTTAATTCTAATTATGCAACTGCATACTACCAAAAAGCTGTAGTTCTTAAAAAAATGAACCCAAACGATATTGAGCCGGCTATGGAATGGTACGATCGTGCTATTGAAATTGGTGAGATGGTACAAGACAACCGAACGGTTCAAAATGCAAGAGAAGGTGCAGCTGAAGAGTTGATTTATCGTGCAGTTAATTTAGCTGAAAACCGCAATTTTGATCAGGCAATTGAATATCTGA
>JBBDMD010000173.1:0-1245 GCA_040878515.1 Balneolaceae bacterium
AAAAATCAGCTCCATGCTACCTGGGTTGGTAGTGAATTTATTTATATGGAAAGTGTGGACTCTACAAATATAGCCCTAAAAAGAATTCCACCCTCAGAACTTATCCACGGAACAGTTCTCTTAACCGATCATCAAACGAAAGGAAGAGGACAGTATGAAAAGAAATGGGAAGCAGAACCTGCTAAAAATTTAACGTTTACCATTGCTTTCCGGCCTCCGGCAGGTGAGAGGCTTACTCTTTTGACACTGGCAAGTGCCCATGCCATTCGCTCCGTATTAGAAGAAAAAACAGGGAAGAAAACGGAAATAAAATGGCCGAATGATTTACTGATTGAGGGGAAAAAAGTAGGTGGTATTCTGACAGAAGGTATTTTTAATGGCCAGAAACTGGACAGAGTTCTGATAGGTGTGGGTTTGAATGTTTTACAAACGCAATTCAGCAAAGAGATTGAAGGGTTGGCTACTTCTATGAAAAAAATAACCGGACAAAATTACTCAAGAGAAAAACTCCTGAGCGAACTGCTGCAAAGTATTGAAGTTGCCTATCAGAAATGGCATAAACAAGACGCGGGCCTCTGCAGAGAGATTAGTGAGCATATGATCGGGTACGGCGAGTGGGTTCAATTAACAATTGGGAATAAGCATGAAAATGGCAAATATAAATTTTTAGGTGTCAACGAGAAAGGGGAGTTATTGGCTTTAAATGAAGATCTGGACATAAAAACGTTTACTTATGAGCAAATTCGAATCATCGTCGGTAGTTAAGTCCTTCAAGAAACATGGTGAAATTCTATTAAAGAAGAATAACCCTGTGGTTGTTGGAGTTAGCGGCGGTCCTGATTCCATGGCACTTTTATACATTCTGTATCGATTGGCAGTTCCTACAGTAGTTGTTCACTGTAATTATCAGTTAAGGGGCAGGGCATCGGAGGCCGACCAGGACCTGGTGGAACAGATCTGTATTTTGTGGGAAATGGAGTGTGTAGCAGTCCGGTTTGATACCATGGGTGAAGAAGGCCATAATTTCCAGGATTGGGCAAGAGATGAGCGATACAGGATATTTCGAGATATCAAAAAAGAAGCAGATGCCGATTATATACTAACAGCACATCACCGGGATGATCAGATTGAAACCATATTTCAAAAAATTTTAAGAGGAGCCGGTTTGGCTGCATGGAAAGGGATCTCCGTTTGTGAAGGTGATTTGTACCGGCCTCTGCTTGAGGTTTCAAAAGCGGATATAAT
>JBBDMD010000173.1:1345-2707 GCA_040878515.1 Balneolaceae bacterium
AAATTTCTGAACCTTCCCACCCGGCTGTATCCGATCATTTTTCACAGGTTTATACAAAATATCAATCCCGATATCCATTTAACTGCGGGAATGTTATCTGAGGTGAGCAAACTAGTTGAGTTGCAAACCGGCGGGTCGATGAAATTTACAGATGGTTGTACGATTGTACGGAATCGAGATGTATTTGAATGGGTAGATCCGGAAATGAATGAGAAAGGGGAAGTTCTTCAGTTTACAATGATAGAACTTCAGCAGGGTGTTAAAGTAGAAGAATTTTTTATTGAGATCGAAAAATTTGAAGATAATTTTAAGAAAGGGCATCTATATCTGGATGTTGATCCGCTCCGGTTTCCGATATATTTAAGACCCTGGAAGGAAGGGGATATGTTCCAGCCTTTAGGAATGAATGGAAGCCAGCTGGTCTCAGATCATCTGACCAACAGAAAAATTAAAGCATCCGAAAAAAGTTTGTCGAAAGTTGTGGAATCTTTTGACGGAACTATTTGTGCCGTTATATTTCCCCATTCCTTAAGCGACGGCCAGATTGGCACGATCTCCGAATTAGTTAAATGTACCCCGGGTACAAAAAAGACAATGAGCATTCGAAAAACTGATTAAATGGATTTATATCAACCTGAATATGTAAATGTTAATGGTGAAGAATTTCGTGTATATCTTACACACGAGGAGATTCAGCAAAGGATCAAAAAGATCGGGCAGCAAATCAGCAAAGACTATAAGGAAAAGAAACCCATATTTATAGGAGTTTTAAATGGCGCCTACATTTTTTTAGCTGACTTAATGAGATATGTAAGTATACCATGTGAGGTAGATTTTTTAAAGCTCAGCAGTTATGGTGATGAAAAAGTTTCTTCAGGACAGGTTCAGGAATTAAAAGAAATTGATGCCGACTTAAAAGGTCGTCATGTGATACTTGTGGAAGATATTGTTGATACTGGACTATCCATGACCTATATGCTGGATAAATTAAAGCTCTCTAACCCGGCATCCCTCACAGTGGTTACGATGCTCCATAAGGAAGATGCTACCAGGTATGATATTCAGATCGATTATGTTGGATTTAAGATACCGAATCTATTTGTGCTGGGTTATGGACTGGATTATGCACAGGAAGGCCGGAACCTGGCTCAGATTTATATACCGACTAAAAAAGGGAGTAAATTCTAATCGATTCAGAAGCGTTTTAAAAGAATAGAACAACACTCAAAAAAATCGAGAAAGTTTTAAAGAAAGGTTGCACAAGGAAGGGAAAGCTTCCTATATTTGAGGCTATTGTAAAATCGACATTTAGCATCCGGAGAGATGGCTGAGTGGTCGAAAGCGCTCCCCTGCTAAGGGAGT
>JBBDMD010000174.1:0-11701 GCA_040878515.1 Balneolaceae bacterium
TAAACCGATTAATGAATAAAATTTAAATTTCTCTCCGGGTAGAGTAATTAATTCGGAGTGTGCCGGCGTGCCGCAGTTCCTGCTGAACATCGGTTATAATTCCAAATTCTGAATCCGCATCAACGCGAAGTGAAACAATAAGCCTTGGCTGTTCTACAATTTTATCGTACATAATATTTCGGATGGCATTGATATCTTCAACCATTGCATCGTCAATCTGCACCTTGGTTTCACCTACCCGGTTACCGCCAAGCCTCTCGGGACCTATGTAGATATAGCTTACAAGACGCTTTTGTTCAATTTTTTCAATATTCTGAGCATCTGTATAATCAATCTGAACCTGAAGTTCTACTTCACGAAGAACAGTTGTAACCATAAAGAAGATGAGCAGCATGAAAACCACATCAGGCATAGCCGATGTGGGAACACTTTGCGAAGTTTTGGCACTTTTCTTTTTAAAATGACCCATAGTTATTAACCCTCGTCAGGCTCTGCAATTGAAATTTTCTTCGGATATAGTTCCTGTATTTCAGCTTGCTGTTCACTGTTGTTGTCCAGCGTGCTGTATGGTACACCAAATCGTTCCATAGATGCCGTGTTTCTCAACTCATTGTATGCACCCATTACTTCATCCAGCATATCGATATAAACATTATAAGGAGTTCGTCTGTCAGTTTTAATAGATACAATTGCATCATCCGGTGATTCGGATAACTCCGGATCCACTCCGTTGTTGTCTACAAACTCTTTAACACGATCCCTTACGTTGGCTATAGATGCCGGTTCTTCATCCAGAAGTACCATTCCCTGAGCATTTACAAGAATCTTTAAAAGATTTCGCTCACGCACCGGTGGCGGTTCAACATCATCCGGTATAGGTGGCAGTACAAGCCCGATACCGGTATCAACGTCAATTGTTGTTACTACAAGGAAGAATATCAGCAGCAAAAAAGCTATATCAGCAAGGGATGATCCATTGATCTCAGCCTCTTCTCTGCCTCGTTTTTTTTTCAGCATGCCTTTAAAAATTAAAAGTTCCGCGGGTTCCTGAAAAGAGAATCGTCACAACCATTGTGCCAACCATAAAAAGCATGGTGGCAACACCGGCTTGATTAAAAGAACCAAAAGTAGCGTATGTAACAGCAAATACAATTACTGGTACAAGCATAACGCTTACTTTTTTAAATTCTGATTTCCCATTTGCAATATTTCTTATTCCGGAAATAAGAATGGCAACAACGCCAATTCCTATAAGCCCTAAAACCAAACCTATTGCTAAATTATTAATCATAAAATTATCCTTTAGTTAATTATTGAATGGTTTTAATTAGGCTTCGTCGGGTGTATCCTCATCAGGAACAATTTGTTTTCCTTCTTTCATAAGTATAATAGAGTCAATCAGTGTAATGGATCCTTCTTCCATGTCTGAAATAATTCTATCGATTTTGGACACACAGTAATTGTAACCTACCTGAAGTATAATACCTGCAAGAAGACCACCGGCTGTTGTAAGAAGTGCAATTTTAATACCACGTGCAACCAAACTTGGTGAAATATCAGCGGCTGCTTCAATGGCGTCAAATGCCTCAATCATACCTACAACGGTTCCCAGGAATCCAAGTAGAGGTGCAATTGCAATAAATAGTGATAGCCAAACCAGCCCTCTTTCAAGAAAGCTCATTTCAATAGAGCCATACGTTGTAATGGCTTTTTCAGCGGCTTCCACCCCTTCATCAGCACGCATCAGACCGGCCTGAAAAACCGATGCAACAGGGCCACGTGTTTGTGCACAAAGTTCCTGAGCAGCGGGAATACCACCATCCTGTAGGGCCTGCTGCACTTCAAGGATGAATTTTCTTGTGTTAATATCGGCTAAATTGAGGGTGATGATGCGTTCCAGAAAAATGGCTAATCCGAGAATCAGGGCAATTAATACAGGCCACATGAACTCGCCACCTTCATTAAATTTTTCTACGATTACATTAAAAAAGCCAGCATCAGCCCCAGCTTGAAGAAAAAAAAGAGCTAAAGATGAAGTCATACGATTACTCCGCGTTATGTTTTGGTTAAAGAGCTTATTTTTGAAGCGAAATGATAGATCTTTTACGTTTAAATGTCAAAAATGCGAATTTTATTTAATACAATTTAAACAAAAAAATGATCTACCTGTTTATTTCAAATTGTTCTGTTGGAATATATTAGAAGAGAGAGTTAACTACCAAACCAAAAATGGATAAATTAAAATTAAATCAATTTGTGCGATTTTGATTATTCAATTTCTATTCAGCCCATTCAGAAGCTATTTTATAACAGATAGAAGGGCTTCTATCGCTTTATAATCGGGATCGCAACTGCATTAAAGAAATTAAATCAACTCTAAAAAATCAACATCTATATAATTTTTGAGAGTATAAAGTGACCGGAATTGAAATTCGCATCATTTATTCTACGTACAGTTTCGTCAGATATTTTGATTCATTTTAGGTTTCAGGACAAAAAATCCGGTCCTGCTTCTATTTCAAAGTGTAGCTACCGATTTTTTGAACCTGCCGATTCCGCGGTCTAAAAATTCCTCAAATTTCCCGGCTTTAGTATACCCGATTAACTGATCCAGTACTTTACCGCTGTGCGGATCCACAATCACATAGGTAGGCAGCGCCACTGTACCCGTTAGTTCAAACTGAAATCTCTGATTTTCAGTTGCCCTCTGTCCGCCATCCGTATAAAGCTTTACTTTTTCCATCATGGCGAATTTGCTCTTAATATCTTCAAGCGGAAAAACGGTGGACTCCATAGCCTTGCAATTTGTACAGGTATAACCGGTAAAATCCAGGAACACAGGTACGTTTTTAGCCTTGGCAGCTTCAATGGATGATTCATAGTCATTCGACCAAACTTCGTCCGTATCTGCAGATCCGCCTATGGTACTGATAGAGTTCACAACACTTACGTCTGTAGGTTGTTTGGAGGGCAGCCAGGCATCCCAAATTCCCAGTGAGGCTCCCATCAAACCGGGTATTAAATAAAAACTGAATAAAAGAAACGGAATTGAAAGCAGAAGCCGGCCTGATGTAATTGACTCGGGTTTCTTATCGCCATGCAGTGTAAACATTCCTAATACATATAGGCCAGCCAAAAAGAAGAATGTAATCCACGCTGAGATGGCTAAAGGCCGGGTAATTAACCCCCATTGCCAGATAATATCTGCATTTGCCAGGAATTTGAAAGCTGCTGCAAGGATTATAAATCCAAGTAATACTTTTACAATATTCATCCAGGCACCGCTTTTAGGCAAAGATTCGAGCCAGCCGGGGAACATGGCAAACAGTATAAAGGGACTGGCAAATGCACCTGAAAATCCAAGCATTCCCACAATCGGGTAAAACCACTCCCCTCCTGTTGTAGCAGCCAGTACGGCACCTACAAATGGAGCGGTACAGGAAAACGAGACGGCACTGATGGTCATCCCCATAAACAGTGTACCTACCATTCCGCCACTCTCATTACTCTTTCTGTTCAGCCAGTTTGTAAGCTGGTATGGCAGGCGCAATTCAAACATCCCAAGAAGGCTTACGCCGAAAAATACAAACATGACCCCGATAATAAGGTTTACCCATGGGTTCGACGCAAACTGGCTCACCCCGCTAACGCCGAGTATCAATGCGAGTAACCCGCCAAGAGCCGTAAATATAATAACTATAGAGAGCCCGAAGATTACAGCCTGTCCCCATCCTGTCTTGTTGCCTTTTGCTTCCCCCTGGTTGGAAAAATAGGAAACCGTGAGAGGAATAAGCGGAAACACACAAGGTGTTAAAAGTGCCGCAAGACCTGCAGTAATGGCCAGCCATAAAAATCCCCAGACACTATCGGATGAAAATCCGGCACTGCTTGTGAGTTCATAGCTCTGTTCCTCCTGTACTATTTCCGCTTCTTCCGGAAAATCACTGAAGGGATTGGATGCCATGCCGGCCAGGACAATATCAGATTCGATCTGTTTTGTTTTTGGCGGCAGGCAAGACACATCATCACATACCTGGTAAAGAACCTCCAGTATGAGTGCTTTTGAGCCCTCAAGTTCCGGTTTGAAGGCAACAGGAATAGTAAAAGAGGCATTTTTCGAGTGCCAGCCCAGTTCTGTATTAAAATTAGGATCGAAAGCTATTTCGGCTTCCGATTCCCTTACTGTATCTGTAACTGCCAGTTCGGATGAACCAGAAGAAAAAGCAGTCGGGAAGGGCCCGGCATCGGGATCATTATTGATAGAATAGAGATGCCAGTCTCCCTCAATGGTTGCATCCACTGTTACAGTAAAAACTTCCCCCGCCTGAACGGTATCCGGTATACCGGTTATTTGATAATCAACCGGATCGAGGAGCTGTCCGTAAACAAAAAAAGGGGATAGCGCTAAAAGCGCAATCCCCAACACGATTACTTTTTTTTTCATTTTAATCAGATAAAATCAGGTGTTCGAGTAAACGAACGTATATTTTCTTTTAATCTTCTTTTACGACCCAAATTTTAATCTGGGGTTTTAAATCACCCATCAGATCAATGGTCGCGGTGTATTCGCCAAGAGTATTAATATCCTGATCAATAGAAATTTTTCTTCTGTCGATTAAGATGTCTCTTTCTTCAAGAGCTTCAGCTATTTGAATATTAGTAACTGTACCGTGAATCTTATCATCTTCACCCACCGGTGCCTGAATGGTAACGGAAGTAGCCTCCAGTTGTTGTGCCAGTTCCTTGGCAGCATCCACAGTCATTTCGGCGCGCAGTGCCGCTTCTCTTTTCAGGTTTTCGTACTCCTTAATTGCGCCTTCGGTTGCCAAAACAGCTTTGGATTGGGGGATCAGGTAATTTCGTCCAAATCCGGGCTTAACATCTACAAGTTCACCGGCTGAACCTAATTTCTCAACGTCTTCTTTTAAAATAAGTTTCATAATGTGTATTGCCTATCTCATGTTTTCTGTTACATACGGAATGAGCGCCAGGAAGCGAGCTCTTTTCACAGCCGTTGTGAGTTGTCTTTGATGTTTAGCACTTGTACCAGTAACACGACGGGGAAGAATTTTTCCCTGGTCGTTCAGAAATCTTTCAAGTGTTTCAGTTTGCTTATAGTCGATATACTCGATACCGGCTTTAGTAAATTTGCAATCTTTACTTTTTAAATGTCCTTTTTTGGGATGTGATGGATTGTTAATCATAATTTCAGGCCTTATTTAATTATCGTCTTCTTCGTTAGATTCTTCTTCTGCTTCGTCGAATATTACAGGGGCTTCCCCTTTCTGTCTGAGTTCGAAGTAGCGTTTCATTTTCGAGTCGTATTTGAGAGTCAGATAACGCATGATATCATCGTTAATTCTCATATTACGCTCAATAACCTGAATGGCTTCGCCCGGAATATTGAAATAGGTATTCACATAATAACCGGTGCTTTTTTTCTCTATCGGGTAAGCCAGTTTTTTCACTCCCCATTCATCAACAGCAACAACGTCTCCGTTGTTATCTTCAATTAACTTATTTACAAAACTTACAAGTTCTGAAAACCTCTCATCATCGAGAACGGGGTTCAGAATATAAGTCATTTCATAAAAATCTTTCTTCATTTTTTAGTCGGGTCTTTGGTTGTTTTCCATTATTGGAAACAGTCATCGTACTTTTGCGCCGATAACAGAGCTTTAAAAGATAAGGATTGAATGCTACTTAAACAATACGTGATTGGAATACTATTCGGGTTACACTGTATAGTATGATGTAAGCAGTTCAAACAATCCGGTGGTCGGAAGTACCGGCTCAATTCCATAATAAATTGTCAGAAATGCCAGCAATATGAGCGTAACTTTAAAGAAGCCACCAGGTGTCTTGAGCGTATACTCTTTATGGGCTTCCTTGAAATAGAGATAAACCATTACGCGAAGATAGTAATAAACACTTGCAGCACTCGCCAACACACCAATAATTGCCAGCGGGATTAAACCTGCATTTACTGCCGCAGCAAATACATAATATTTACCTACAAACCCTACAAACGGAGGGATTCCAGCCAGTGAAAATAAAAAGATAGAGAGCATCACTCCCATGATCGGCATTTTAAATCCCAGGCCTGCATAACTGTCGATTTCCGTAAAATTCAGTGCGTGATTTCTTTCGTAGTAGGCAATCACACTAAATGCACCCACATTCATGATGGTGTAAGCAAACAGATAATAAAGCACCCCGGAATAACCGGCTGCAGTACCTGCTGCCAGGCCAACAAGCAGATAACCGGCATGGGCAATGCTTGAATATGCAAGCATCCGTTTCACATTATCCTGAACCAATGCAATCAGGTTTCCGATAATCATAGTGAGAATGGAAACAACCTGGATAGCCTGCGACCAATTGGCTCCTTGTGTTTCATCAAGCATTCTTGTAAGCACAAGAATGAAAGCAACAAAAGTGGCTGATTTAGCAGCTGTTGCCATAAAAGCTGTTAAAGTAGTGGGAGTTCCCTGGTAAACATCCGGTGTCCACATATGAAACGGCACCGCACCGATTTTGAAAAAGATCCCTACCAGCAGCAGTGCCGACCCAGCTAAATAGAGTACAGATGTATCGGCTGCAGCTGCAATGTCTGCAAAATTGGTATGCCCCGTGGCACCATATAACAAAGCAATCCCGTACAGTAAAAATCCCGTTGAGAATGCTCCGAGCAGAAAATATTTTAAAGCCGCTTCTGCCCCTGTTTTTTCACTTTTTACCAATCCTGCAATTACGTATAAACAGATCGACATTGTTTCAAGGCTTATAAAAAGAGAAATCAAATCGTTGGAAACAGCCAGGCCTATCATACCGGTCGTTGCAAAAAGGATCATTGCATATACTTCACCATAATGAAGTCCGGCATCATCCAGATAATCTTTCGAAAGAATCACGCAAAAGAGTGTACCCAACAGTACAATTACGGTTCCAAACGCTGCCGTACCCCCATAACTTATCATCCCTGTGAAAGCCACACCTGTTTCTCCAAAAAGGGATGGAGTGGCAACAGCCAATGCGGCTACAAGCCCAAAGATGGTGACGCCATAAGTAATACTTATACTTTTTTTAAAGGACTCAATCATCAGGGCAATCAGGCCGGTTATTGCAATTACAATACCGGGTAAAAAAGAAGTCAGGTCGTGCAGGTAATCCATATTAAAACGTTTTAGATATCTTATCTATCTCTTTAGCGAGATCTATATCTTTTGAAGTTACTTTATCGCCCGCATCATGGGTGCTTAACTGAACAGATACGGAGTTATATACATTATAGATTTCGGGGTGATGAACCAGCTTCTCCGCTTCAAAACCAATTCTGACAATAAAAGTCAGTGCTGTTTTGAAATTATCAAATTTAAAGTCCCTGGAAATTTTATCTTTTTTAAAAGTCCAGTTATCTAAAGACTGTAATTCCTTTTTGATCTCTTCATTTGTAAGTGGTTTCATATCAATCCTTATAAACTAATTTAGATTTACTTTTCTCTTCCTGAATATTGTAGATTCTTGCGGTCCAGTCGGGCAGTTCATTGATATCTGCATTTTGCAATACTGCCACGCTTTTTTCTTCACTCATGGTGATAAATTCTTCAACCCACTCTTCTGAATACTGTGTGAAATCCGTAGGTCGAATTCCAATCCAAACCATAAAAATAACAAGCGGTACCAGTAACCCTATTTCACGTGCATTCAGATCAATCAGGGAATTATTTTTTTCGTTGGTTATGGGCCCGAACATCACTCTTTGATACATCCATAACATATAAACTGCAGCAAGGATCACACCGGTTGCAGCAAGTACAGCAAATATCTTATTGGCATAGAGTTCAGAGAAAAACGATCCGTTCAGAATCAGAAATTCCCCGATAAATCCGTTCAAACCCGGCAGCCCGATGGAGGCCAGCGTAGCGATCATAAAAAAGACTGCAAATACCGGTACTTTTTTGGCAATTCCTCCAAAATCAGCAATCATTCTTGTATGAGACCGGTCGTAAATCATACCTACAATCAGGAACAGAGCGCCGGTTGATAGTCCGTGATTAATCATCTGAATAATGGCTCCCTGCATGGCAATTGTATTAAAGGCAAAAATACCCAGCACAACAAAACCAAGGTGGCTTACCGAAGAGTAGGCAACCAGCTTTTTAACATCTTTTTGAACCATGGCAACCAATGCACCATAGATAATTCCGATAACGGCAAGAGTTGCCATCCACGGTGCAAATTCCATAAATGCATTGGGAAATATGGGCAGACAGACGCGAATTAAGCCGTATGTTCCAAGTTTCAGCATGATGGCTGCAAGCACAACCGAACCGGCTGTAGGGGCCTCAGTGTGGGCATATGGAAGCCATGTATGAAATGGAAACAGAGGCACTTTAATACAGAATGCAAGTGCAAAAGCCAAAAACAGGTACGTTTGTTCAACAAGGCCAAGCGTAAATTCCGGCCCAGAAATAAATCTCCAGTCTGCTGTAAATTCATAGACACCTGTTGCAGCACCCGCGCTGTATCCAAGGTAGATAAGGCCGATTAGCATAATCAGTGAACCGGCCAGTGTGTAGATAAAGAACTTTATCGTAGCCCGGATGCGATCGGCACCTCCCCAGATTCCAATCAGGAAATACATGGGGATTAGCGAAAGTTCAAAAAACACATAAAACACAACCAGATCGAGAGAGGCAAAAACACCAAGAGATGCAGTTTGCAGAAGCAGCAACATTGAATAGTATCCCGCAAGGCTTTTATTCACCGAATTCCACGAAGAAAGAATCACAAGGGGGCCCATCAGGGTTGTAAGCATAAAAAGAAGCAGGCTTAAACCATCAAGGCCTACAATATACTTTACATCCATTCCAGAAAATATGGGGGATCCTTCAGTTATATATTGAGGTATCGCAGAATTTACAATATCGAAACCAAACAGCAGGGGAAGCGACAAAAAGAAGGTGGCTGTTGTAATGCCCAGACTCAGCCATTTGATAGCCTCATTGCTTTTTACCAGCAACAACGCGGCTATACCAATGAGCGGTAAATAAATTGTGATGTTAAGTAGTAGCTCCATAATTAATCAAAAAATACCTTTAAAATAGAAACATTGAGAGCACCAGTATGACGCCGATAATCAGATAAAGTGCATAACTGCTGGCAATACCGGTTTGAATATATCTTATCAGGCTTCCTGCCAGGCGTACTGTACCGGCAATGGCATTTACAATTCCATCCACAACCTTCATATCGAAAACTGCGAGTACCTTGTCGGAAAACTTCACGACCGGGAAAACCACAACACCTTCATACACTTCATCGAGGTTGTACTTCTCTTTCCATACGGTATACAATCCTCCAAACTGGCCAGCGATTAAAGCATCTGATTCAGCCTGCTGATCATTCCCATACATTCTGAATGCAATGAATACTCCTGCTACTGCAATAATGATGGACAGAACCATCAGAATCCATTCGGCACCTACCGAAAGAGTTAATGGTATATCAGCCGCAATGGGCGAAAGCCAGTCGTGCAGCCAGTTTATATGGCCTTCACCGCCAAAGGTTTTAGAGATAAAGTTAGGCAGGCCAATAAAGCCACCCACAATTGATAGCCCTGCAAGAGACCAAAGTGCAATGGTCATTGTAGGCGGACTTTCGTGCAGATAGGATTCAGCATCTTCAGCACCTTTCAATTGCTTACTTAATTTAAAGCTTCCGTGGAAAGTAGTTAGCGTTAGCCTGAACATATAGAACGCAGTCAGAAATGCTGTAACTGCAGCTACGGCCCAAAGAGTGAAGTACATTGCCCCGGCAAATTCACCATAGCCCATATTGAAAGCATGCATTAAAATTTCATCCTTTGAAAAGAAACCGGCCAGGGGCGGGATACCTGCAATGGCAATGGTGGCAATCATAAATGTTTTATATGTAGAAGGCATATATTTTTTCAGCCCGCCCATATTCCGTATATCCTGAGGATCAAAATGCACATCGTGTCCTTCGTCATGGAGTTTATGCTCTACATGCTCCATGGTATGGATTACCGAACCTGACCCAAGGAACAAACACGCTTTAAAGAAAGCGTGTGTAACTACATGAAAAAGTGCCGCTGTAAAAGCACCTGACCCCAGCGCCAGAAACATAAATCCAAGCTGGGAAACTGTTGAGTAGGCAAGTACACCTTTTATATCGTTTTGAGTGATGGCAATGGTAGCCGCTACCAGCGCGGTTAATGCCCCGATTACTGCAACAATCATCATCACTTCCGGACTGAGCACGTACATTGGAGACATCCGCGTAATCAGATAGATACCGGACGTAACCATCGTGGCAGCGTGAATTAAAGCTGAAACCGACGTGGGGCCCGCCATGGCATCCGGCAGCCAGACAAAGAGTGGAATTTGTGCACTTTTACCGGTTGCACCAATCAAAATAAGTAATCCGGCCCAGAAAAGTGTATTACCGGTAAATGCGTCCAGATTACCCAGAATTACATCAAAACTTAAGCTGCCTACTGTTTCAAAAATCATGAAAATGGCAATCAGAAAAGCGAAATCCCCCACTCTGTTGTAGAGAAATGCTTTTTTTGCGGCATCGGATTTAGCCATATCGGTATACCAAAAACCGATAAGCAGGTAGGAACAAAGGCCTACTCCTTCCCAGCCAAGAAACAGAAGTAACAGGTTTTCTGCCAATACCAAATTAAGCATTGCAAAAATAAACAGGTTCAGATAGGCAAAGAATTTCCAGAACCCGGGATCATGAGCCATGTATCCAATTGAATAGAGATGAATGAGTGCCCCTACACCAGTCACAACCAGTGTCATAATTAATGATAACTCATCAATCCGGTACGCAATATCCACGCTGAATGACCCTACATCAATCCAGGTAAAAAGAGTGGCTGTTACCCCTCCCGCTTCGGGGCTGTAATTCAGAAAAAGAAAGACTGTAATTAAAAAAGGTATGAAAACGGCAAAATTGGATATGGTTCCTATCAGGCCTTTTTTCGCCCGGTACCCTTCCAACCATAATCCCAAAATACCATTTACAAGAAAACCAAGGAGCGGTAAACCAACAATCAGACTTACGAGCGCTGTAGGTGAATCCATTTAAACAGGTTAATTAAATTGGCGCTTTTACTTAGCAGTTTTTTATGCCATGTTTATCAGGTGGCAAAGATACAAAAAACTACTTCAAGATAAACTTAAAATGAACGAATATTCTCTCAATTTTTCTGTTTAAAAATGTCTGAAAAATTTCTTCCGCCTTTCATTAAGTTTTTTATACTATATAATAAGGGTGATGTAATTTGCAACTGTCGTTAAAAAAGCGGCTAAGTTTTATTGCAAGTAAATATACTTTTTTAATATGTTTGAGATTAAATTATTCTGGCTGACCAAAATTCATTATCAATGAATAAAACCTCGTTGTTTACAAATGTAATGTCATTTATATCGCTCATGATTTTTTGGGTGATTATGAGTGGATTTATTGATGTTATTCATCTTAGCATGGGGGTGGTCACAGTTGTTGGGGTTTTGGTTTTCAATAGCAAACTGAAAAGTCATCAATTCTTTGAAGATGACATGAGTGATCTCTCTAAACTTCGGTTTGGGATAGCCTTCTATTATTTTTTTTGGATGATCTGGCAAATCATTCTTGCCGGATTTCATGTTTTGTGGGTTATTAC
>JBBDMD010000174.1:11801-16768 GCA_040878515.1 Balneolaceae bacterium
TAACAGAAAACGCATAGATGCACTCATTTTTCTTATATAGCTCTGTTATTTTAACGATTATTATCGCGGTGCCTTTAATCCGGGTTGTTAAAGGGCCTACAATCTTTGACCGCATCCTGGCAACCAATACGATTGCTACAAAAACGATTGTTCTTATCTGTTTGATTGGATTCATTTACGGGCGTATTGACATGTTTATAGATATTACGCTGGCATATGCAATCCTTGGGTTTTTAGGTTCTTTGATTATTGCCAAATTTTTATCCCCTAAAAAAAGCAACAGGTGATGACAGATTTACAATCCATAGCGAGTATAATATTTGTCATCACCGGGATTCTATTTATGCTGGCCGGCAGTATTGGCATTATCCGGCTTCCCGATTTCTTTTCCAGATCTCATGCAGCAAGTAAAACCGATACACTGGGTATTATTTTCGTTATTTCAGGATTGATTATTTACGAGGGATTTACTCAAAGCAGCCTTAAGCTCGTTTTGATTATGCTCTTTCTTGCACTTTCAAATCCTATCGGGTCGCATGCAATTGCACGAGCTGCACTTAAAAAGGGCCTGAAACCATTTTTAACCGGCGGTAAGAAGAAGGAGGATAAGGTATGATCTGGGAACTTGAATTGATTCTATACATCTTTCTCGTGATAGCCGCCCTGGTGGCCCTGGAAGCCAAAGACCTGCTTGTGGCAGTTGTTATGATGACTGTTTTTAGTTTTACACTGGCATTGCTGTTCATTGCCATGGGGGCCATTGATGTGGGTTTTACTGAAGCCGTTGTAGGTGCCGGAGTTACAGGTATTTTATTTGTGGTTGCAATCTATCAAACTTCAAGAAAAACAAACGATTGAAACTTATTAAAGTAATCATATTGATTCTTTTTGCAGGGGTTCTTGTATATGCAGCTTCAGACCTGCCATATCGTGGTGATCCTGACAATCTGATGAACGCGGAAAGAAGCGTAAATAATACTGCGGTTATAGGGAACTATGCGATTCAGGAATCTTACAACGATACCCATACACCCAATATGGTTACTGTAATCTTAGGAGACTACAGAAGTATTGATACATTTGGGGAACAGGTAGTGATATACACTGCCGGGATGATCACACTTCTGATCTTACGCAGAAGCAGGAGGAGAGAATGAGAAATCAATTTGATAGCCCGATTGTACTTTTAGGTTCCAGGCTGCTTAGCCCGTACATCATGGTTTTTGGCTGGTATGTAATTTTTCATGGCCACTACAGCCCGGGAGGTGGTTTCCAGGGTGGTGCACTGCTTGCTGCTTCAATTTTACTAATCCGGGTAGCCGGAGGACGAAGAATATCCCGGCTGCAGCTTCATGAAGTTGCCACAACTCCACTTGCAGTAGTTGGTGTCATGATATATTTCGCTACCGGTCTGGCAGCGATGATTACCGGGGGATATTTTCTCGACTACGGCCATCTGCCCATACCGGGGATGGATCCCTCCTGGCTTAGATACACTGGAATTTTAATCATTGAAGTTGGAATCGGGCTGGCTGTAATGGCAATCCTTGTAATGATTTTTGATAATATGGCAAAAGGAGAAGATTATGGTTGATTTTTTAACCGGTCATTATGCGTACTGGTTTACAATCGCACTATTGTGTATTGGCTTATACGGAATTCTTTTCAAGACGAATCTTATAAAAAAAACAATCGGTTTATCTATACTTCAGGCCTCTGTTGTTCTGTTTTTTGTATCCATTGCATCTAAATGGGACGCAACAGTAACAGTTCGGGACCCCTCAATTCCGGTTGAACAGGTATCCAATTATTTGAATCCACTGCCACATACACTGATGCTTACTGCTATTGTTGTGGGTGTGGCTACTCTTGGGGTTGCATTTACACTTCTTATATCGATCTATAACAGGTACGACACACTTGATGAACAGGAATTGTTAGATAAGATTCAATGATTGAAACTCATTTACCTGCATATATAGCATTAACCTTTGTTCTGTTCTCTGTCCTTATTCCTATGGTTGGATTATGGAAAAAGAAGTGGATACAGCCCCTTGCTGCAGCCGGTGCAGGCCTGGCTGCCGTTCTCTCTCTTTATGGGTTTATTAACTATCTGAACAATGGACCAATCCGTTACTTTTTTGGCGGATGGGAACCACCCATTGGTATTGAATTTGTTTATGATGGCCTTTCGGGTTTCTTTGTATTGGTGATCAATGCAGTCGCTTTCTTTGTACTGGTTCATTCCCGGGAAATTGCCCCCCGAGAATTTCCCGGCAAGGAACTGCCTTACTATGCTTTAGCCATGCTGGCAATGCTCGGATTCAACGGCATGTTATTAACCGGCGACCTTTTCAATCTCTATGTATTTCTGGAAATTTCTTCCCTGGCCAGCTATGCTCTAATTGCCATCGGATCAAAACCAGCACCCGTGGCAGCGTTTCGATATTTGATTATCGGGACAACCGGGGGGACTCTTTATCTGCTTGGCGTCGGTTTTCTGTATACGGTTACTGGTACTTTGAACATGATCGATATCGCAGCCATGCTGCCAATGTTTGCCGAAAATACATCGGTTGTAGCTGCATTGGTTATGATGATTGTTGGCATTGGCGTAAAAGCCGCTCTTTTCCCGATGCACGGGTGGCTGCCCGATTCCTATACATATGCAGCCTCCAGTTCGTCCGCTTTAATCGCACCCATCGGTACAAAAGTAGCGGCCTATATTCTCTTTAGAATTATACTGTTCGTGTTTGGTATTGAGCTGACAGATGCCGTTGCTCCCTTATCAACAATTGTAGGAGTGCTGGCCTGTATTGGTATTCTCTATGGATCCATTATGGCCATCGCCCAGGTTGAAATGAAGCGTATGCTGGCCTACAGCAGTATATCGCAGATCGGTTATATTATTATGGGCTTGAGCCTGGCCAATCCGTTTGGTTTTGCAGGAGCATTGCTCCATGTACTCAATCACGCCGTAATGAAAGCATGTCTGTTTATGGTAGCGGGAAATTTAAGGGTTAAAGAAGGCCATACGGATATCAGCCTGTTTGATGACAGCTATCGAAAAAAGTATCCCTGGACAATGGCCTCTTTTACCGTAGCCGCAATATCGATGGTTGGATTACCGCCACTAGCCGGTTTTTTCAGCAAGTGGTACCTGGCACTCGGAACCATTGACAATGGAAACTGGCTGTTTCTGGCTGTAATACTTGTCAGTTCTTTATTAAATGCAGTTTATTTCTTTAGAATTTTAGAAAAAGTATACATGAAAAATCCTAAATCGGGTCAGAAAGAACCGGCCGAAGCAGTGCGAAATGAAGTCCCTTTCAGCATGCTGGGCCCTACAGCTGTATTAGCCCTGGGGCTGATTATTATTGGATTTGCAAACGCAGTTATTGTTGGAATTTTGTTGAACATTTTTCCAATCTAAATTGAACTTTTAATTTATTACTCACGATTGATGGATATATCTATCGTCCCTTTATTAGCTATTCTGGTTTCGCTACTGGCGGTTCCATTAATACTATTGAGTTCCAATAAACCCAATTTAAGGGAGGGCTGGACCCTCCTTGCGGGTGTTGTAAAATTCGGCCTGGTTCTGACTCTGCTTCCGGGTGCTCTTGAAGGGAACAGTGTAGAATTCCATATACTTGACCTTGCCCCCGGGCTTCCCCTGGCTCTTAAAGCAGATCCATTCGGTGTATTTTTTGCCATCATTGCTTCCGGATTATGGATCTTCACTTCCTTTTACTCCATCGGTTACATGCGTGGTGCCGGCGAAGGCAAACAAACCCGCTATTTTGCAAGTTTTGCCATTTGTTTGTCAGCAACAATAGGGATCGCTTTTTCAGGTAATCTTTTGACATTTATCCTGTTCTATGAAATTTTGACACTGGCCACCTACCCTCTCGTTATTCATAAAGAGACGGAGAAAGCTATAAACGCAGGCCGTAAATACCTGGCGTTTACACTTACCGCAGGACTCTTGCTGATTGCAGCGGCTGGAATGGTCTACATGTACACGGGAACCCTGGATTTTACACCCGGTGGTGTATTCACCGAAGTGGAGCTTCCTCAGCATATTATGCTGGTAATCTTTATTCTTTTCCTTGGCGGTGTGGGGGTAAAAGCCGGTATCATGCCGCTGCACGGCTGGTTGCCGTCAGCCATGGCCGCCCCAACTCCTGTGAGTGCCCTGCTTCATGCCGTGGCCGTTGTTAAATCGGGTGTTTTTGCGGTGATTCGTGTTGTGGGTTTTATTTTTGGAACCGATGTAATGGCCGATTATGGTTTGAATGATATTATCATTGTTCTGGCAGGTGCTACCATTATCCTGGCCTCCCTTCTTGCTTTTGCACAAGACAATCTGAAACGACGGCTGGCTTATTCAACAGTTGGCCACCTTTCATATATCGTACTGGGTGTGGCGTTGATCACACCGCTTGGTATGCAGGGAGGAATTATGCATATCGCGGCTCATGCCACAATGAAGATTACACTTTTCTTCTGTGCTGGCGCCATCTATGTAAACCTGCATCGCGAAAATATCAGTAACCTGAATGGTATTGCAAAAGTAATGCCCTGGACCATGGCTGCTTTTACTATCGGATCGATGGGTTTGGCGGGAATTCCGCCCTTAAACGGTTTTCTAAGTAAATGGTACCTGGCGATGGGATCACTGGAAGGAGATATGATTGTTCCGGTACTTATTTTAATCGTGAGTGGCCTGCTGAACGTCGGATACTTCTTTCCTATCATCCAACGTGCCTATTTCAGAAAAGGTGAAGGGCTTGAGAACTATGGAGAGGCTTCTCCTTTTATGGTTGTCCCGCTGATGGGAACCGCAATTTTATCCATTTTATTCGGGCTGTTCCCGAACCTGTTTTTTAACTTTTTTGATCTTGCAAGCTCCATCGCAGCCACTTTATTTACCGGAGGTTAACATGAACCTTTTAAATCAAAAC
>JBBDMD010000175.1:0-2676 GCA_040878515.1 Balneolaceae bacterium
AAGTGAATTCGGCCTAAAATTTCATTTACTTCGTTTTGAGTCATCCGTTCTTTCTCAACTTGTCTGTTTAAAATAGCTTTCAACCCTGCTTCTGAGGTTTTAAGCTGATCGGGAAAGGCATCATAGAGATAAACGATATGACCGAAAGTTGAGGCAATCTGGGCAATTCCTGTACCCATTGTGCCAGCTCCTGTAACACCAATCGTTGAATTATTATTTAATTCCATGTAAATATCTTTGATTGTTTATTTTTCTTTCAAAAATAATCAATCGGCCGGCAAAACCAATGATTTGTATTCATCAAATATCCAAGGAAAGAGATATCAGGCAGAAAGAATAACAGTGCAAAAAACCACCAGCTGTACTCAACGGCTAATCCAAACAGAATGATGGATGAGAGAAACAGAAATACTTCTTCTGCTACCAAAAGTTTTTTCATTGATTTATTGATTTCCATTTCTATTTACCCCTGAAATTAGGTTTTCTTTTCTCTAAAAACGATTCTACCCCTTCAGTATAATCATCGGTTTTGCCGGCTTCGCTTTGCAGGGTAGATTCGAAATCGAGTTGCTGTTCAAGGCTGTTATCAAACGATTGATTAATGGCCCGTTTGTAAAGACCGAATCCATTTGTGGGCATGGTAGCAAGTTTTTTGGAAATGGTTGCAGTTTCTTTTTCAAGGTCCGAATGTTCAACAGCCTTGTAAATCAGGCCGATTTCAATAGCTTTTTCAGCCGTAATTTTTTCGTCCATTAAATACATGGCATTCGTTCTTGCCAGTCCCGCAAGTCGTGGTAAAAACCAAGTACCGCCGCTGTCGGGAATAAGGCCGATTTTACTGAACGCCTGAACAAAAAGAGCATTGCTTGAAGCGATAACGATATCGCAGGCAAATGCAATGTTGGCACCGGCACCGGCTGCCGTTCCCTGTACGGCGCAAACCACCGGTTTTTCCAGGTTTCGGATGGCCCTGATAATTGGATTGTACGTTGTGTTAACAGTATCGGCAAGCGTATAATCATTACTTTTTGCCCGTTCCACAACTTCAGGTAAATCTTGTCCGGCACAAAAAGCTTTTCCGTTTGCTTTCAATACAACGCATCGGATATCATCAGACTCAGCCTTACTGAGTGCATCCTGCAGTTCAATCGCCATGGGTTCAGTAAAACTATTATATTTTTCGGGGCGGTTTAATGTAATGGTTAGAACCTGATTCTGAGTATCGGTTTGGATCAGAGACATGGTTGAATGGTTTAATTTAGAAAGAGATGCCTGAATATCAGAAATTGTTTGGAGATGATGAAGCCCTTTGTTTCAGGATTTTAAAGGATACATTTAAATTTAAATACATTTAAAATGTTCAAACGGCTGATGACACTCATTACAGTAATAAAGAGATTTACAGGCTGTTGACCCAAATTCACTCCTGAGGTTAGTTTCAAGTGAATTGCAGTAGGGGCAGGGCACTATTTTTTGTGTTTCTTTTAGGCTGGTTAGAAAATTATCGTCCGGTTCTGTTTTTTCCGGTGGTGCAATTCCATATTCCCTTAGCTTATTTTTAGCATGATCGGTCATCCAGTCGGTGGTCCAGCTCTCTTTAAAATCAGTAACTACCCGGAAGGACTCGATTCCCTTTTCCCTTAGTTTCTTTTTGATCTCCAACTCGATGGCATTCATCGCCGGACAACCGGAATAGGTGGGCGTGATTTTTACGATTACCTGATCGTCTTCGATCTCTACATTTCGCACAATTCCCATCTCCACCACGTTAAGCACAGGAATTTCGGGATCAATAACCCCTTCGAGGTACGACCAGATTTCTTCTTTTGATGTGATAGGATCTGTTTTCATGTAGTCTTGAGTTCAAAGTCCTGAGTCGTGAGGTTCTCAATACTCATGACTCAAATCTCAAATCTGTTATTTCCACTCTGCATCCGGGTATGATCTTCTCAAAAACTGCATTTGTGCTAAAAGATGGCCCAGGTGTTCTGTATGGCGCCCTTGCCTTGATCCGGAATACATATATTGGTCATCATCGGGTACAGTTAATGTGGCCTCTTCAAGTGTTTCACTCACAAGTTTGTCCCACTCTTTCTTAAAAGATGATACATCCACAAAAAAATGATGTTTGATGGCTGCGCGGTCTGTTTCGTCCTGATCAAACATTTCGCCAGTATACATCCAGATTTCATCAAAAGCGTTCTGTATTCTCAGGTGACTCTCTTCAGTTCCATCGCCCAGGCGCAGAACCCATTCCCGGCTGTGGCGAAGATGGTATTTAATCTCTTTAAAGTGCTTTTGCAGCATTCCTTTTAATTGCTCATCATCCACTATTTCAATCAGATATTTGTAGAGATGATAGCTGAAGGCACTGAACAGAAACTGCCGGGCAATGGTAAAAGCAAAATCGCCCCGAGGCAATTCCACCATTGCTATATTTTTAAATTCAATATCATCACGAAAATAAGCATAGAAATCTTCATCCTCCTTGCCTTCCAGTTCGGCAGCATAACTGTATAAAGATGCGGCATGGCCAATCATATCGAGTGCAACATTGGCCAGGGCCAGGTCTTCTTCCAGTTCAGGCCCGTGACCGGTCCATTCAGACAATCGATGGCCGTGGATCAGGCGATCGTCTGCAAGTCGAAGAAGTACTTCTGTCAGGGCATCCTGCCT
>JBBDMD010000176.1:0-2654 GCA_040878515.1 Balneolaceae bacterium
GTTACCTGGTTACTGACTCCACCCAGAAAAAACTTTTCAATATACCCCTTTCCCTGGCTCCCCAAAATAAGCATGGTTGCGCCTTTTTCCTCAGCTGCCGATATAATTTCCTGGGCCGGGGAACCGAAGGTGATGATTGTTTCTGCATTGTTCCGGGTATGATCAGAAAGTGAATTTCGAATCCTGTCCAGATCCTTCCGGTTCTCTTCCGTCAGTGCTTCACGGCTTGCCGGATCACTCAATGCTATGGCGTGATGGCCCTGAACATGAATCAGCGAAATCTTTTTGACCAGTCCCCCGGATTCAAAATGTTTTAACGCTTTAAATGCACGCTTGGCGGTTTCCGAAAAGTCGGTTGCATGCATTACATGATCTAACGATTTTTCACATGCCTGGGAAAGAACCAGTTTTCTTTTTTCAACATCATCGTCATACCAGTCTACCTCAATATTAATCAGATAAACAGGGTATTCAGACCGCTGAAGAACCTCTGTAGTTGTACTGCCCAGAAGCATTTCCTGAACTTTACTGTATCCCCTGTTTGCAATCACTACATAGTCTGCATTGTTCTCCTTCGCACCCGATAAAATTTCCGTAGCCGGGTAGAAATGTACGCCACTCCTGATTTCAACATCTACATCCAGTCCGTATTTTTCCAGTTTTTCCTTATAACCGTTCAGAGTATCACGCTGTTTTTCAGTACTGAATTCCGATCTTTCATTTGAATAGGGTATGGGAATAACAGTCAACAGTGTCACCTTTTCAGTTCCAAAACTTTTAAGATGTGGTACACAATCAATGATCAGATCACTGGCTTCTGAAAGATCCAGGGCTACGATAGCATGTTTAAATCGGGTTGACATAATAGGGCTCCTTCTTTATTAATTATTATTCTCTTTTAAAATATATCAAAATTCAGGCTGAAACCTGTGATGAATCGATCCAATCACCAGCTGTATTTCCACTTCACCCTGGCCTTCAGTGAAAGTTTATTATCCGGGCCGCATATTCTGAGATCGCAGGTATGATTATCAACAATCTTTCCTGCAATCGTTATTTGTTCGCCGAGGTAAACAGGGCCTGTAATCTGGTAATCGACCCATTCTATTACTTTCCCGTCGTGCTTATTTTTAAATGCTTCCAAAGCCAATAAAAGTAACAACGGGCCATGAACCACAACATTTGGATAGCCTTCTACCTCTCTGGCAAATTCCTGGTCGTAATGAATACGGTGGGCATTGCTGGTAAGAGCTGAAAATCTAAAGAGGAGAATGGAATCAGGTTTTGTGGTTTTTTGCCAGTCAGGATCAACGTCCATGGGCTGGCTGCGGGTCGGGTGGGCTCCCTTTTCAGATCTCTCCCTGTAAAGAAAATGCTGGATCTCCCGAATCGATACCGATCCCTTCGCACTGATTTGATGTTGTGCGGAAAGATAGAACCGTTTTCCGCGCTCAGATTCTTTCTCCTCCGCCTTAATGATGGTTGAAAAACGGTCGGCCGGGGTACCGGTCACGAGAGGTTCTTTAAATTCTAGCCTTCCCCCCAGCCAGAGCCTGCTTGCCAATTCTATGGGGGGCATAAATGATTCATCCCTCGGATACCCCTGCACCGTTAAATCGGAAGTTTGTACAGCCGGTGAAAAGTACGCCCAGTGTGAGCAGAGTGATAATTCTGATCCACCCGTAACCGAATCAGCCTGCCGGTTCATCATAGCTTCAAACTTTTGAAGCTGTTCCGGAGCCATGCTGTCTCTTTGTGAATCCGTATTACCAACCCATTCGGTGTAGTCCATACCTCAAATCCGGAGTAAAAATTAGTTCTCTGTTGCATTTCTGCCGTTTATCGCAGAAACCTGTTACCAATAAAATACAATCCTTTAGCGTTTATTGCTCAGGTTTGGGCGGATTGTTGGGATTGTTGATATCTTCCGGATTCTCTACAATCTGCAGCTGGTTGCTTAATGATGTTTGCAATTCATCCACATCATCATCACTTACCAATTCACTGATATTTTTAACCCCAACTTTTTTTGCAAGATTATACACCATGCGGTTAAACAGCATTTGATGTGCTGCTGATGAGAGCTGAAGCAACTGTTCCCGGGGAATTTGCCCACCTGAAAGTTTAATCTTATTCATAATTGGCTCAAGCAATTTTTCAATCTTTTTGTTCAGCTGCTTTTCCAGCTCGCCGGCTTCTTTGTTCTCTTTGCTGGTCACTTCTTTACCTGATGGATCCACTATTTTCATAATTAAAGGTTTCTTCTGTTTAAATTATAGTTGCTATTCATCATGATAACATGGCGCCTAAGGATATCGATCCAAATATTTATCTGCAAGCCGGATTCCTGTACCTGTTTCAGGTTTCAAGCAGCCAGTGAAAAAGGGTATGTATGCTGATGACTGGGATAAGTTCAGAAATTAGAATTAATTCTCCTGTAAGGGTTACATCTGTGAAAAAAAGAAAATCTTTCCCATATTGATGCAGAATCTCTTTTCAACTTTAAAAACTAATCATATGCTTTCCCGAATACATTTCATTCCCGCAGCCATTCTTTTACTCATTTTACCCACACATGTTTTTTCACAAACCGGCACGCTTCAGGAAAGTATAAGTGTTGAAAGTACTGTATTGGAACAAGAGGTACAGTACAG
>JBBDMD010000177.1:0-2605 GCA_040878515.1 Balneolaceae bacterium
CCGTATCACGCTGGGGCAGGGTGCACTGGTCGGATTCTTAACCGGCGCCGTAATTGTGATTTTTAGCGTAATGTTGAATGAAATCTGGATGCTTATTGATCCAGAGTACACAGATAAGCTTATTGAGGCAACCATTGCAAACGTTGAAGCCATGGATTTACCGGGCGGATCACAGGAGGATATGGTTGATTCGATGGTTGAGGGTGTACGGTCTTCTCAATCTGTTTGGCAGCAAATTTTTTGGGGTATACCCGTTACCGGCCTGTTAAATCTTATTTCGGGGATGATTGGAACTAAAATTTTTGCAGAAAAAGATGAGGACTCATTCTAAATCAGATGTCAGACAATCCCAATTCGTTTTCACCCGACTATGTCCGTTCATGGGCCGATAGAAACGGTTTTTCACACTGGGCGATAGCTTTAATCTGGCTGGTTGTTGCTTTTATCATGTTTCAGCTGGTTGCAGGACTCGTATTTGGGGTTTTACTGCTCATTAATGGCGATATTTCCTCGATGACGGATGTTGCCAATGTAATGATGAACCATCTCGACCTGCTGTTTATCGGAAACTCTGCAGGCCAAATACTGTTTCTGGGATTGGCAACATTTTTAGTTGTAAAATTGAATATAGCCGGAGAAGCGAAAAGTTCTTTTTTGAGAGTGGCCTGGCATGGGAGCACTCCTGCCTATATTTTTATCGGAATCTTTTTGGTTGTGGTCATACAACCCATTGTGATGTACCTGGGTCATTTAAATTCCCTGCTGCCCCTTCCGGATTCGTTTACGGATTTACAGGCATCGCAGTACGAAATGTTTGAGGAATTTTTAAGGGGTGACGGTGTTCTTTGGTTTGGCCTTTTCCATATAGCACTGGTACCGGCTTTTTGTGAAGAGATTCTGTTTCGCGGATATATACTGCGTGCTTTTGAAAAGAGCTGGGGAATTATCACCGCCATTGTTGTTTCGGGATTTGTATTCGGCCTTTTCCATATTCAGCTGGGAAATATTCTGCCGCTTGCCACACTCGGCATTGCATTTGCCCTCCTAACATGGCTGAGTAAAAGTATCTGGCCTGCTATCGTCGCACATTTCGTGAATAACGGGGGGGCGGTTGTATTGGCATCCTTTTATCCCGAAATGGCATTCGGCGACCTAACGCCCGAAAATTTACCTCCGTTTTGGATGTTAATATTGAGCCTGGTTCTTAGTACTTTTCTGGTATATTTAATGATAAAACAATCCGGATCAGACAAGGAAGTATGAGTTTTTTTAACGGGCCCCGGCCCAGTAATATCGAAAATTGGGTATGTGTATTTGAGCGGGGTACTGAGTACGAAGTCGAAATGGTGAAAAATTACCTTTCCAATCTGAAAATCCCGTCGAATATTTTATCCAAGAGGGATTCGGCCTACAGTCTCAATATTGGTGAGATGTCGATGGTTTACCTGTATGTACCTGATGAGTTTGAAAAAAAAGCCCGGAAAGCAATAGAGGAACTCTATAGTGATAGTGATGACTAAAACCGGATTATATTGAGCGAATTAACCAAACGAATACTATTTGCAGTACCGGCTGCTGCTCTTTTTTTATATACGTTATGGTGGGGCGGCAGTCTGTTCGAATGGTTAATGGGAATCATTGCATTCGGTACCGTTTGGGAAATCCACCGGATACTGACAAAATCAGGTATTCCGGATGTTCTGTTTGCAAGCCTGTTGATTGCCCTCTTTATCTGGATAACCCCAAATCTTCCTGAATTATGGATTGTTTCCGTATGTGTCGTTGCTTTGCTGATAACTATATGGGCGATCATTGATCGCAAGACAGAAATTTCTCAAAAATGGCTGAGTTCAATTTTTTGCGGTGTATACGCCCCGGTTGGATATCTAATGGCTGTTCATGTGCGAAGCCTGGGGGATCATATGGAGGGTTTCTGGCTCACTCTTGCACTTTTTTTGATGATCTGGGGCAATGATGTTTTCGCCTATTTTGGCGGGAAAAAATTTGGAAAACGGCCCCTGGCACCACTTATCAGCCCCAATAAAACGTGGGAGGGATTTTGGTTTGGATTTTTGGGGGCTGCTGTTGGATACCTGATTGCGTTCCTGCTGGCCAGCCCGTTTCCAATCGGCATTAATTTTTTAATACCGGCGGCTGTTATCGTAAGTGTGGCAGGGCCGGTTGGAGATTTAATTGAGAGCCGCTTAAAAAGAGCAGCTGAGATGAAGGATTCCTCTAACCTGCTGCCAGGTCACGGAGGCCTGTTCGACCGGTTTGATTCATTAATCTTCTCTTCACCCTTTATCTTTTTTTATTTTCATTTCCTGGTTTAGGAATTCACTGCATTTGAAGCTTAAATAACTGTTTGTATTCTTATAAAATAACAGTGCCATCACAAATGCTTTGCCTTTTACAGGACCCCATCCCTGAAATTCAGGGAGCGATTCAGAAAGAATGTTTGTTATAAAATTATGGAACCTAAAAAGATACTAATTACCGGGGGTACAGGATTTATCGGACGTTATTTAACAAGCGAACTGATGAAAGAGGGCCATTATCTGGCCATCGTAACACGATCACCCGAAAAGTACAAAGAGGAAGAAGC
>JBBDMD010000178.1:0-2588 GCA_040878515.1 Balneolaceae bacterium
ACAGATCCAGTCCAGGTTTTTCTTTTTGAGTTTGGCCTTTGCATTCTCTTTGAGATTTTCGGTCTCCATAGCAAAGCCGATTAATATCTGTCCTTTCTTTTTCCGGTTACCCAGCCACTCCAGAATATCGGGATTGGCAGCTAATTCAATGGAAAGTTCAGCCAGATCTTTTTTTACTTTGTGTGACTCCCGTTTGGCGGGTTTAAAATCGGATACAGCCGCGGCCATGATCACGATATCGGCATCAGCCTGTTTTTTGACCCGTTCGAAAAGATCATCGGCGGAAGTGAATGAATCGGTACGCAACCGGTCAGGAATCGCTGTAGAAACCGGGCCGTGCAGCAAAATGACCTCTCCACCCAGTGCACGGGCCGCATCGGCCATGGCAATTCCCATTTTTCCGGAACTGGGGTTGGAAATAAAACGAACCGGATCCAGAAATTCACGGGTGGGGCCGGCAGTAACCAATACTTTTTTTCCGGTCAACGGCCCATCAATACGATGCTCTTGGATGATATCACCAGCCTTTTTTAAAATAGTCTCAGCTTCAGGCAGCCTGCCTATGGCTTCAATCCCGCTGGCGAGGTATCCGCTTTCAGGTTCCAGTATGTAGAATCCAAGATCCTGAGCTTCATTCAGGTTTTTGGTTACGGATGGGCTTTCGTACATCTCGCCGTCCATTGTGGGACAGATCAGTACCGGACAGCGTGCGGCAAGAACGGTGGATGTGAGCATATTGTCGGACTGTCCGTGCACAATTTTTGCAAGGGTATTCGCCGTGCAGGGTGCAATCACAAACAAATCAGCCCATTCGCCCCACTGAATATGTTTTGTCCAGCTGTCGCCGGGGTTTTCGTTATTAAAAACTTCCACTGCAACTTCGTGGCGGGAGAGGGATGCAAAAGTCTCTGAACCAACAAAACGGGTAGCTGCCGGGGTCATGGTAACCCGTACTTCATCTCCCGCTTTTTGAAATTCGCGAAGTAAAAAAACCGCCTTATAGGCAGCAATACCACCGGTAACGCCCAGTATAATGCGCTTACCGGTCAGCATCTTTATTGCTCTTTATTAGGATAGCGAGAAGTGATTTTTCCATCGAGCATCTCATTTACAGAGCGCTGTGTAGCATGAGGTAATTTTTCAAATGCTTTTGAAATTCTCTCTTGTTCTTCATTAAATGTAAACTCGTCTTCGTCTTCAAAACCTTCAAAATATTTCAGTTTTTCGTCAAGCTCGAGTTTTTCCTGTGCAGCAATTTGACGGGCACGCTTCGACATCACAACAATTTTCTCATATTTGTTGCTCTTCTTGTCGCCCATCTCTTCTAAGTCCAATGTTTTAATCGGCATGGTATCAATTTATGAATTTATAAATGTTAAAACTGTTTCTTTGAGCTGCCTGTAGGCAGTTTTAAGATCGTCGTTAACGATAACGGTATCAAATTGGCTGGCATAAGCCATCTCTTTCTCAGCGCGTTCAAGCCGTGTTTGCAGGGTCTCTTCACTTTCCGTGCCACGGTTTTCCAGTCGCTGTTTTAAAACATCAAGATCAGGAGGCGTAATAAAAACAACCAGGGCTTCATCACCATAGATCTTCTTAATATTTTCGGCTCCCAATACATCAATGTCCAGCAAAATAAAGTATCCTTTATTTAACTCATTTTCAACGTCTGATCGAAGGGTTCCGTATCGCGTTCCATGGTAAAATTCTTCCCACTCCAGAAATTCATCATTTTGTATCTTTTTGTCGAACTGTTCCTTTGTGAGAAAGTAGTAGTGAATCCCGTCAATTTCTCCTTTCCGTTTGGGCCGGGTTGTGGCACTAACAGAAAATTTAATGTTATCAAAATCCTTCAGGAGCTTTTTGGTCATCGTTGATTTTCCGCCGCCGCTGGGTGACGCCAGCACAATTATTTTACCTCGCTTACTCAATATTCTGTACTTGTTCTCTTATATGTTCCAGTTTCTCTTTACCAAGAACCACATGATGGGCAATTTCTGAATCGTTTGCTTTTGACCCAATGGTATTCAATTCACGGTTAATCTCCTGGCAAAGGAAATTGAGGCGTCGTCCAACAGGTTCTTCAGCATTGAGGGCTTCGAGGAAAAATTTTAAGTGAGATTGAAGGCGAACCACTTCTTCATTGATATCCATTTTATCAACCAAAAGCGCGATCTCCATCTCCATCCGCTCCGGATCGAATGAATCATCAGATACCATTTTTTTAATTCGTTCGTGGAGCTTTTCACGAACTTCCGGGGCGCGGTTCTCAGACAGGCCGGTAATGTTACTCAGCATAGCTGCTATACCTTCAATTTGATGTGAAAGATCTTCTTTAAGCTCGGTCCCTTCCTTTTTACGCATTATGTTCAAATTGTCAAGGGCAGTTTGCAGGGCATTATGAGTGCATGAAAAAATGGTGTTAATTTCTTCTTCGTCTTCTTTTTTGGTCTCAAAAATATTGTTGAACTGAAACAAATCTTTTAACTGAACATCCTGTTTGATATTTGCTTCTGCTTTTATCTGTTCAAGCATCTCCCCGTAATTTTTAACAAGCTCGGGATTGAAGGTAATATCCGGTAATCCCT
>JBBDMD010000179.1:0-2583 GCA_040878515.1 Balneolaceae bacterium
AATTCGTTATCGGATTCCTTAAGTTTTTTGAAAGAGGCTTCGAGTGAAACTTTAAAATTCTTGTCTTCCATAAGATTGCAATTGTTAGGTGCACATCAATCGTTAAAGGTAAGCGTAAATATAAAGGCACGATTCAGCAAATGGCCCTCCTGTCAACTCACGTATCCGGGGTTGGTTGAACTATTACTGCCGATGGAGCAAATGGACAACCACATGGGTATGGCGAGTACTGAATCTAAAGCTGATCAAATGGCTCAAATGGAACCGCAGGTTCTCTAAGAAACGATCTGTAAATTGGTTGAAACAAGTATATAAAGCCTATACAAAACTGTTTGTCCACTGGAGTCAGGTTCACCATTAATCCATAGCGATTTAACGACAGGAGCCGTATGATGGGAGACTATCACGTACGGTTCTGTGCCTGCGCACCGAAGTGCTTCTGCACACAGGTGTGAGAGCCTTGTGGTGAAATTCCCTTTGGCTACTCGAATAAAACTATCCGGGGTAGCCGCCGGTAATAAAATTCCGAAGCTCGTCGATCTCCACTTTTTGATGGCTGATTACGGATTTTACGACATCACCGATAGATATTACTCCCTGAAGCTCATCATCGTCCAGAACGGGCAAATGGCGGATTTTCTTCTCTGTCATTAATTGCATGCAGAGGTTTACATTGTCGTTTGAGTGAACACAAAAAACCTGATCGACCATAATCTCCTTCACTTTGGTTTCTTTGGAAGTCCTTCCCTTCAGGATCACTTTATTTCTGTAGTCTCGTTCAGAAATAATACCCTTCAGCATATTATCCTCTACTACCAATAGTGCTCCGATATTCAGTTCAGCCATTTTTTCAATTGCCCTGTACACGGTGTTATCAGGTTTTATTGCATGAATATCCCGTCCCTTTCGATTTAAAATTTCTTTTACAGTCATAGTCTGTCCGGTTTGTATGAATGAAGTGTGGTACTATTAATAAAACGATTTTATGTTGATTTGCAAGATTCAGCCGGAATTATTTTTACAAATATTCAATTTCAGGCAGCTCTTGTTCTGAATGTGAAGGACCAATACCTTAATGTCATGGATCTATTTAACGAAAAAAAAGAGGCCTCAGCTTCAAATTTAAACCGAAACACATCCGGGCAGCCACTTGCAACCCGAATGCGTCCCCAGTCTTTGCAGGAGTTTACAGGGCAGGATCACCTGGTTGGAGAAGGGAAGATGCTGCGGCGCATGATTGAAAGCGGTGTGATTGGTTCCCTGATCTTTTACGGCCCGCCGAGTTCCGGTAAAACAACTCTGGCCCATGTGATATCCAGGGAAATTGATGCCCGTTTTGAAATCATCAATGCTGTGCTGGATGGTATAAAAGAGCTGCGAAATGTTGTGGCAAAGGCGGAGCATCAAAAAATGGCTAATGGCAAAAAAACCATCCTGTTTGTGGATGAAATCCATCGCTGGAATAAAGCCCAGCAGGATGCACTACTTCCACATTTAGAATCGGGTATTATCACCCTGGTGGGTGCAACAACAGAAAATCCGTTCTATTCCCTGGTTAGCCCGTTATTGTCCCGTTGTCAGTTATTCGAACTTTATCCATTAACTACCGAACATGTATTGATCATGCTCAGCAGAGCCCTTAAAGATGAAGAACGGGGACTGGGCTTCATGGATATTGAAATCACTGATGAGGCCCGGCATCATCTTGCAGATTATGCGGGGGGTGATATACGCAATGCACTGAATGCCCTGGAGATAGCGGCCTTATCGACTCCAAAAAGCCCATCCGGTTCTGTACAGATTACCCTGGAGATTGCCAAAGAATCGATACAAAAAAGAAGTGTTCGTTACGACCGGTCCGGAGATGAGCACTATCACTATGCTTCGGCATTTATAAAATCGATGCGGGGTTCTGATACAGATGCCTCGCTCTATTGGATGAATGCCATGCTGGAGGGCGGGGAAGATCCGAATTTTATTTTCCGGAGAATGCTGATATTAGCCTCAGAAGATGTTGGAATGGCCGATCCGTATGCGTTAACAGTTGTAAATGCATCACATGAGGCTTTTTTGAAAACGGGGATGCCCGAAGGACTCTATTTTCTGGCACATGCCTGTATATTTCTGGCGCTCTCGCCCAAAAGTAACAGCACAAAAGCAATATTTGAAATAAACAGTAAAATAAAGAGTGAAGGGATTGGTGAAGTGCCGTCCCATTTAAGGGATAAAACAGCCAATAAACTGGCATCCAGGTACCTTGATGTAAAGAATGCATCTGATGACTATAAGTATCCTCACAGTTATCCCGGTAACTGGACAGACCAAAACTATTTACCTGAAAACCTTAGAGATAATGTCTGGTTTGAACCTGGAGAGGAGGGTAGAGAGCCAAAACTTTGGCAACGGCTTATGCAAATCATAAAGAAGAATAAGAAATAAGTATAGCTGCATAAAAATCTGGTTTAAAAATAGTTTGCCCGGAATTATCCATTCCGGGCAAACTGAGTATTGGAGCTATTGCTCGATGTCTACCATAACATGAGCTCTTGTAAAGTTCTTTTTGAATTCAAAACTAAACTATAG
>JBBDMD010000180.1:0-2578 GCA_040878515.1 Balneolaceae bacterium
TTGCCAGAATACCGCAAACCTGGGCTTTTTTGCCAAAGGCAAGAATATCAGGTTTTACATAGTGCTCGTGGCACCAGAATTTTCCCGTCAGTCCCACACCGGTCTGAACTTCATCATGTATCAACAGCACCTCATATTCGTCGGCCAGGCTGCGCAGTGCTTTGTGAAATTCCGGCCTGAAGTGGTTATCCCCGCCTTCACCCTGGATAGGCTCGAGAAGAATACATGCAATATCGTCCTTGTAAGTTTCCAGATACTGCCGGGCTTGTGCAAGAGACTGTTTTTCTTCCTGTTTCACCTGATCGGTATTCTCTTTTGTGAGAGGAAAAGTTACGGCAGGATTATGGATTCTGGGCCAGTCGAATTTCGGAAAGTACTTCACTTTTTTGGGATCGGTATTGGTCAGAGACATTGTATATCCACTACGTCCGTGAAAAGCTCTGTCCAGATGAAGCACTTTATGGCCTTTTTCATTTCTGTATCCCTTTTCAAAGTTTTTTTGAACCTTCCAGTCGAAGGCTACCTTCAGGGCATTTTCGACAGCGAGTGCGCCACCGGACACGAAAAAGGTGTAGGGCATATAGTCCGGAATGCCAACACGCGAAAATGTCTCTACAAAATGAGCCATCTCTTCAGTATACACATCCGAATTGGAGGGTTTGTTGATGGCAACCTGGCCCAGTTTGGAAACAAAATCAGGATCACCGGCCAGCCTGTCGTGGTTCATCCCAAGAGGGTTGGAGGCAAAAAAGGTGAAAAAATCGAGAAAATCTTTCCCGGTTGTAGAGTCATGAAGATAAGGCCCTTTGCTTTTCTTCAGGTCTAAAACCATTTCATAACCATCAGCTATCATATGTTTTTGAAGGGTAGGGCGTACGTTTTTTGGGTCTATTTTATTTTTCATGCTCCAATTGTATTTAACTTATTTTCTGTCTTTGATAATAGTATAAGGAGTGAGATAACAAAAGTGAAAACCGGAAGTTAGATTGGTACACCATAGCCGTGCTTTGGATAAATTGTCCGGATCCGTATTGAAAACCTCTCAGGCTGCCTACTATCTCTGGTTAGAATATTCGATAATTGTATTCCTGATAATAGTAATACACTCCTGAAGCTGTTCTTTGGTAATTACGAGCGGAGGAGCAAACCGGATAATGTTTCCGTGCGTGGGTTTTGCAAGTAATCCGTTATCCTTAAGCTTAACACAAATATCCCATGCCGTTGAGCTGTCGGGCGAATCGTTGATCTCAACTGCATTCAACAATCCCCTTCCGCGTACGGCTTTGATGAGGGCACTCTCTTTTTTCAGGGTATTCATTTCATCCCTGAAAATTTCTCCCAGATTTGAGGCGTTTTTGGCCAGTTCTTCATCCCTGACAACATCAAGGGCTGCCATAGCTACTTTGGCTGCCAGGGGATTCCCTCCAAATGTGGATCCGTGCTGTCCGGGCTTGATAACATCCATGACCGGATGATCTGCCAGCACAGCAGAAACCGGGTATACACCACCTGAAAGAGCCTTTCCAAGAATCAGTATATCCGGTTTTACATAGTGATCGGGCTGCCTTTCGCATGTAGCCCCGCATGTACAATCACCACAAACTGCAAGAAGGCTTCCCGTGCGGGCAATGCCCGTCTGGATTTCATCCGCAATGAACAAAGCGTTGTATTTACTGCATAAATCTGCGGCGTTTTTCAGATAATCCTGATCCGGTACAATTACGCCGGCCTCACCCTGAATGGGTTCAACCAGGAAACCGGCTACATGATCCTCTTTCAGGACTGTTTCAAGCTGATCAAGATTATTATACTCTATTTTGATAAACCCGGGCGTATAGGGGCCAAAGTTTTTGCTTGCATCCGGATCGTTGGAAAAGGAGATGACGGTAGTGGTTCTCCCATGGAAATTGTTATCACATACAATGATTTTGGCTTCGTTTTTGGGAATTCCTTTTACTTCATACGCCCATTTTCTGCAGATTTTAATTGCCGTTTCAACCGCTTCGGCACCCGTATTCATGGGCAGCACCTGATCAAAGCCAAAATAGCCGGTTATATATTTTTCATACTCACCGAGCACATTATTATAGAATGCCCGAGATGTAAGGGTGAGGGTTTCGGCCTGATTTTTCAGGGCGTCGATAATATGAGGATGGCAGTGCCCCTGGTTAACGGCTGAATAAGCAGATAAAAAATCAAAATATCGATTCCCTTCCGGATCCCATACAAACACACCTTTCCCCTTAGCGAGTACTACAGGCAGGGGATGATAGTTGTGAGCCCCAAATTTATCTTCAAGAGAAATGGCATCCTGGGTAGAGATCATAAAGCAGACGAATTACATGTTTGATTTAAAGTTGGAAGATAGTAAATAGAAGCCCAATGGTCGATTCTATTTCGAAAAAAACAGACAATTATTACTTGACTTGAAACGTTAAAGAACTGTATATTGTAAATCTAGTTGCAATGCGATAAAAGTAATTGTATTGCAAGGAATCTTAATGATCGCGGGGAGTAACTTCTCGGGCTCATACTTGGGAAAGGACAAAAGTTCTATATAAGGCTTTGGATGATCCGT
>JBBDMD010000181.1:0-13770 GCA_040878515.1 Balneolaceae bacterium
AAATCTGGACGGCATTGATTACCATCCTTATCCTGAAGGCGTTAAAGGCGATGGCTAAGCACCGGTGGTACCTGTCCAATTTGGTGGGATTCATCCGGCTGAACCTGTTTGTGAAGATCGATCTTCAGCGATGGCTGGATTACCCCTTTGAATCCAAGGCCGATCCCCCTGAACCCATTATTCAGGGGACTCTTTTTTGAACTCGGAAAAAACAGGCCCCGAATGAGCGAAAATGCGATATTTATTGAACACCTGAAACGTTTAGGACACTATTGATCGAATATCTCCAATCATAAATCTATCTTCCACCTGTAGGTCCGGTGCGTTTTGTGGTGGTGGCAGCCAAGCGCTTCGAGGCTTCGCTGCATCAGCCAGTTTTTTTCGCTCACCCAGGTTCCTTCCAGGTATTCGATTGATGGGGCCGCTGCCTTGGTCATTTGAATGCCGCGGACAAACGTGAGGGCTTCAAGGCCCATTTTACGGTATTTGGGAAGTGTTCCGTACACCGTAGTCCGGAGATGTTTTGCCCTTTTTTTAAACCGCAGTACTTTCGGAAGGTGCCACCATCTCAGGCGCCCGCCCGTTTCGGCCGATATTTCGTTCAGATCGGGTACGCACACCACAAAGGATGCGGGTTCTCCATTTACAAAAGCGATCAGCACACTGTCCGGGATCATCACCTTTTTTAATTTTTTCACCATCTCCTGTACCGCCTCTCGGGTCAGCTCGGAAAATTCATGTTCGCGCTCCGCGATATCCTGATCACTCCAGGCCCTGTTATAAATAGTACGGATCGCTTCAGCGTCCTCCTCAATATTTTTCATATCAATAGCACGGAGAGTTACATCCGGACGGCTTTCAATCCGGTCGGTGATCCGGACCATTCTCTCCGGCAGCGGCTGGTCAAAGTCGCGTTTGTAGCTCCAGTGATCATCCAGCTTTTCGGCTCCCGTATTCTCCAGTAACGTTTTATAGTATGGCGGATGGTAATACATTCCGTAGATCGGCGGCTCCTCAAAATTTTCAACCAGCAAGCCCCAGAAATTGATGTTCTCTCCGAAATTAACAGGCCCCCGGAATGCCTTGTACCCTCTTTTGGCGTGCCACTCTTTTGCAAACCGTATCACCCCATCCGCAACGGCCTGGTCATCAGTCATCTCCAGGAAACCCATTCCTCCCATTTTTGGATCAAACACAGCATTTTTTTCTGAGTGATTCATAACGGCAAAGCGTGCCACTACCTCTTCGCCGTCAAACATCAAAAACCGTTCACACTCCCCTTTTTCAAAAAACGAATTCTTTTCAGTATTAAAAATATTCTCAATTTCAAACCGAAACGGCGGAATCCATTTTGGATATTTTTTGTAGACAGAATCAGGAAAACTGTGGAAGAGATCGATCTGTTTTTTGTTCTGAATCTTCGTAAAAGTATATGCCATCAGAGTAAATCTATTCTTACATTACAACATACAAACCTCAATAAATTTTGAGGATCTGTGTCCGGGATAATATTCTTTTAAATTAAATAGAAAGTACAAGCACCTGAGGGTTTCTACAAAATTAGTGATCACAAATTTTTTAATCGTGTCAGACGGGTCAAAAATAGATTTCCAGAGTGTGCAGCAGAAGCAGTATATAGTCATTTTACTACTCTTGTCATCTGTATCAGCGGCTCTCCTGTTCTGGAATACTGAGCCTGTAAATCCTGTTAAACTTACATCACCGGTACAGCTCGACTCCATGATAGTCAGAACTTTTAATGAATTTAATATTCCTGAGACACAAATCCGGACTGAATCCGTTCAGATCGATTCAATTTTTTCCAGAAACATTTATACTGTATATGTTTCACCTCTGTTTTCAAAGACCACACTGCACTTTGAGCTAAAACAACATGTTTGGCCTTATGATGTGAGAACCATAGCTTCAGTAGAATTTCCGGAACGTCATATGAATCTGCACCTGATGTACAATAATACAATCTACCGGTCGCTTCAAATCCGCACAGATCCTGACATTCAGGTGATACACCAGGAATTATTCACGCCACCAGATAAAATTTCAGATGAATTGGATTGAACCACAAAAGTATATGAAAAAATTTGAGGTTGAGGAGTTTCCCCAGCCCGATCTTATTCAGCTTAACTACCCGGTTTTGATGTGCCACGGGTACGGAGGGTTATCCACTTTTTTAAAACCCTCTCCTCTTCATGAACCCTGCATTAAGCTCAGAACTCATGGAGTAGCCGCTTTTGCCCCCAATATTGTGCCCTATTCAACCATTGCCATTCGGGCTGAACAATGGGCTGAAATCATTGAAAAGCTAAAAAAACAGTATGGATATGAAAAGATGAATGTGGTTGCCCACAGCATGGGGGGCCTCGATATGAGGTATGCCATCAGTTCGCTTGGAATCAATGATTCTGTAGCATCCCTAACAACGATTGCAACTCCTCATCACGGTACGAGCCTTGCAGAAATCGTGCTGACAGCACCCGCAACTGTAAAAGTGAAATTAGGAGATCTTTTTAACTGGTTTGGTGAAAATTTCTATCCTTCCAGGAAAAGCGACTCCGTGGGGGCAGTGGAACAGCTGACCCGTAAGTATGTTGAGAACGAATTTAATCCCGCCATCCCGGATATCGAAGGTATCCCCTATTTCTCTTACAGTGCGGCTGTGGGCAAAGGCACAGCACATCCTCTGAATCCGATCTACAGAGTTCAAAATCAGCTGATTCATCAACATGAGGGATTAAACGACTCTTTTGTATCTGTAGAGAGTGCCCGGTGGGGAGAACACCTGGGAACTGCCCCGATCAGCCACCTGGAACAGATTGGAATCCAGTTAAATAAAGACCGTAAGCATCTGTTCGAAGAGTTTTGGGTGGATGTGGCTCAAAACCTGAAGAAGAATGATTTGTAGATCCCGCCGGGGCCACAATCCCTGTTCCGGCCCTAATATCCCTTCACGCTGCCATCTCCACGCGGATCAGCGGCACCATATTTCAAACCGTCTTCGTCCACATAAATAAACTGGGTCAGTGCTATACTATCCACGAGCCTCACCTCGTGGCCCCACGACTCAAGAATATTCCTGGTATCAGGCGGAAAGTTCAGCCGTTCACCCAGCAGCCTGTCCGGAATCCATTGATGGTGTATACGGGGAGCGCTGATTGCCTGTGCGGCATTCATACCAAAAACAGCAATATTCAGAAAATCCTGGAGTGTGGCACTAATGATTCTGGGCCCGCCGGCTCCTCCGCCAATAAATACAGGCTTGCCATTTTTAGTGGCAATCGTCGGACTCATACTGCTCAGCATTCGTTTGCCTGGCTCTATAGCATTCGCCTCAGCGCCTATCAATCCATACATATTGGGTGTTCCCGGTTTAGCTGAAAAGTCATCCATCTCATTGTTCATTAAAAACCCCGCACCTGTAACCGTTACAAAACTTCCGAATGACCCATTCAGCGTAGTATTTACAGCCACTGCGTTTCCTTGACTGTCTATCACACTAAAATTTGTCGTTTGTGCTGACTCGGGTGAGAAAACAGTCAAATTTCCATGTGATACACTGTCGCTGGGTGTTGAACGGATTGGGTTGAAATCTGCCATGCGTTCTTCAAGATATTCCGGATCTGTTAACCGTGATACGGGAATATTTACAAAATCGGGATCGCCCAGGTAGTAATTCCGATCAGCAAATGCCCGCCGCAGCACCTCTGCCAACCGGTGGTAGTACCCGGCCGAATTAAACAACAGTTCATCAGGGTCGAATTCCCCAAGCATCTGAAGAGCCTGTTTCATGACAATGCCACCGCTGCTTGGCGGAGGCATCATAAATAGTTCATAACCGTGATAAGATGCCCGGATGGGATTCCGCCATTTACTTCTGTATTCTCTAAGATCTCTGAGCGTCATGATCCCGCCCTGTCTAATAACTTCATCGATCAATAACCTTGCCGTTACACCGGAGTAAAATCCATCTCTTCCCTGACGCGCAATAAGTTTTAATGTCTCCGCTAAATCGGGTTGAATGAATAGATCTCCGGCCTGCCACTCACGCCCATCATCCTTCAAAAATATTCTTGAAGATCCCTCAAACCTTCTCAAATTCTCCGCTGCTGCATTCAAACTCCGGGCATGTGAATGTTTGAGCGGATACCCTTCTTCAGCCAGGCGGATGGCCGGTTCCATAATCACTTCGAGCGGCAATGTGCCATATCGTTCCAGTGCACTAATCATACCGTCTACTGTACCCGGAACACCCGAAGCAAGTCCTCCGATTTTACTTTTTTCGGATTGATAGTTCCCCTCATCATCAAGGTACATATCCCGGCTGGCACGGCCCGGGGCTTTTTCCCTGAAATCCAGAGTAGTCACTGATCCGTTCGCCTGGTAAAGCACCAAAAAACCACCGCCTCCGATGTTACCGGCTCTTGGCAGGGTAACCGCCAGCGTAAACTGTACGGCAATGGCGGCATCTACAGCATTCCCTCCCTTTTCCAGCATTTCCAGGCCTGCTTCTGATGCATAGGCATCTCCGGATGAAACCACACCTTGCTGGTAAGGAACTGCCGAACCGACCTGGGCAATGGTATCAATGTGAAATGAAATTGATAAACATATGATCGAAGCTATCTGTAATATTTTTTTTAACATATAGTTAATTGTAACTGATTTAATATTTTATATCTAAGCACGCGGATGAAACTGCTTATGAGTCTGATGAAGCAGAGAACGATCCACATGCGTATAGATCTCAGTGGTAATAATAGATGTGTGCCCAAGCATCTCCTGAACTGCTCGCAGATCGGCTCCACCTTCAAGCAGATGTGTGGCAAAAGAGTGACGAAATATATGCGGATACACATTTTTCTTTATCTGTGCCTTTTGAGCATACTTATTTACAATATTCCATACGCTCATCCGGGTGAGAGCTCCGCCACGCTGATTCAAGAATAATTTATTCTCCGTTTTTTCCGGGTCATCCGGATTGATAAAGTTTTTTCTTGCCGTTTCTATATAGTGTTCAATGGCCTGTTGTGCAATCTCACCTACAGGTACCAGCCGTTCCTTATTTCCCTTACCTACCACGCGAATGAAACCAATTTCAAAAAACAGGCGATCCATTTCCAGATCAGTAAGTTCGCTTACGCGCATGCCGCTTGCATACAGGGTTTCCAATATGGCAGCATCCCGAATTCCGGCATCTGTAGTTCGGTCCGCTTTATTAATAATGCGTTCAATTTCGTCGGCATCGAGCACTTCGGGCAGATTTTTGGCTTTTTGCGGCAAATCAATCAGTTCTGCAGGATTTGCCACAGCAAGATTTTCAACAACTGCAAATTCATGAAAACTGCGGATGCTTGAGATATTTCGGGCAATAGTAGAAACCGACAGTTCCAGATCGGTAAGTTCTTCCAGGAAAAGTTCGATATGCTGAAGGGTTACACCACCAAGGTCGGCTATTTTTAGGCGGACAGCTAAAAAATGAAGGTACCGCTCCAGATCATTTTTATAAGAGATCCATGAATTTTCTGAGAGCCCTTTCTCAATTTTTACAAATTGTAAATATTGCTTTAACTCTTTCTCAAACCCCGCCATATATCAAGTATTTCTTGGAATATTTGGCTCATCTATTAAATCCGGTGTATCTTTTTCTTTTGCCTTTTTTTCCTTCTTCTTATCATCCGGATACTCTACCCTGCTGTGATAGACACCCACCTGGATATTTAAGAAAGTTTCTTTGATGATCTGTATCTGTTTAAAGGTGAGCGGACAGTTGCTCATTTGCCCCGTATTGATATGATCATCGACCATTTTATTGATCAGGTTCTCAAGTTTATTGTAATTTGGATCTTTCATTGCCCTGGATGCTGCCTCAACTCCATCAGCCAGCAGCATAATTCCCTGTTCTTTTGTAAAGGGTACGGGCCCTTCGTATCTGAAATCATTTTTCTCAACTTCTTCCGAACTCTCCTCAGCCTTATTATAAAAGTACTTAATAAGGGATGTACCATGATGGGTTCGTATAAAATCAATGATCACTTTCGGCAAGTCATTCTCCTCGGCAATTTTCACACCATCACTCACATGGGCTCTAATAACCATGGCGCTCATGCGGGGTTTCAGCTTGTCATGATCATTTCCATTCATCTGATTTTCGATAAAATAGGACGGTTTCTCCATCTTACCAATGTCGTGATACATAGCTCCCACCCGGCATAGTAGTGCATTTGCCCCGATGGCAGAAGCAGCTGATTCTGCCAGATTTGCAACCTGAAGACTGTGATGAAATGTTCCCGGAGCCTTATTCATTAGCTTTTTAAGAAGCGGCAGATTTGTATCGCCCAGCTCAAGAAGTGTAAAGTCTGTAGTGATGTTAAATAATTTTTCAAACAACAGGATCAATGGATAGGTAAAGAGAATAAAGACTGCATTGATCATTACAAATGCACCATCTGTCATGAATTTATCCCAGCCGCTGAACCGGGCAAGTGCAAATCCACCGATTACAATCAGGTATGAGAAAAGCACAACACCGGGTGTTGTAAAAAAGAATTGAGATCTCTTTTTGATATCCCTCACGGAAAAAACACCCAAACTGCAAGCCGTAGTTGTAGCTACCAGGTATTCAAAACTGTTATCATTGATGAGCCCCGTAACCATTGCCAGGGTTATTGTAGACATCAACCCTACTCTTGAATCAAAGATGATTGTCAGAATGATCGGGGCCACTGCGATAGGTACGATAAAACTGTTTACCCCATCTATTCGGTACACCAATGCACTGGCCAGACAAATTAATCCCATAGCCAGAAAGACCAGCAGAAACATTGAAGGCTTGTTAAAAATCGGGCGGCGATACAGGTAAATGTAAAAGAGGAATACAACGGTTATGATGGTGATGATAATGATCTCACCGCTGTACCTGAGCCATCGTTCTGCTTCTGTTGCTCCCGAGACTCTGGCTTCGGCAAAACTGCGAAGTATATTTGAACGTTCTGGCGTTACAATATCTCCCCGCCGTATGATAATTTGTCCCTGCTCCACGGCCCCTTTCGTTGTTGAAATACTGCTTAAATTTTCCTCAAGCAGGGCTTCTGTATCAGATTCGCTGTAAAGCCAATTGGGTTCAATAACCTGGCTGAAGATCTGCAGTGCCACCCTGGATACCTGGGGCATTAATTCTCTTGAGAGCTGAAAACGAACATGATCGATGGCTTCATTCAGATCACGGGTATTGTTAACATTAATCGTGCGCTCCGTCCGTTCCCTTACATTGCGTACTGTAATTTCGTTACTGGTAAGCGTCTCCTTGCTACGGTTTATAATTCCATTTCCCAGAACCTCACTGATTAACCCCTCCAATTCGTTTCTGATTTGAACTGTGACAGCTCTTCTCTCCGGCTGATTACTTAATCTTATGGATGCATAATTTTCTAATACAACATTCCAAGCCTCATCATCCATATCTACAAATGATTCCTCTTTTTCCTGAACAAACCGAATGCTGTCGTTCTGTGAGGATGAATTATTCTCATTTTTTGAGCGCTGCCACTGCAAGTAACTGTCAAGTACAGGCTGCATGCTGCGATATACAGAATCGAGACGGCTTTCTATGGCAATTCCGGCATTTAGATTTACATGAAAGATCGGAATCGTCTGCCTGCGAATCTCTTCACGTTCTTCCTGTAATTCCTCAGAAGTTTTTTGGATGGAGAATGTAAAGGGCGCAGTTAAATCATCCGTTCTCCAGGGTTCATCAACCGTATAATTTGCAACCGGCTGGAACGTAGTTTGGGGAAGTGCAATAATGACTATGATCAGAAATAAGATAAATATCGTTACACGAAAATATTTATTTCTTTTTTCATTGGCTGCTTCTTCCTGTTTCTTCTTCTTTTTGCCAATGTTTGGGGCGCCCTCACGCTTTTTCTGACCCAATCCCAGTTTTTCAAGAATACCCATATAAAAATTTTATTCCAGAATGCTGCGTTTTCTATAACGCAGTATTGTTTAAAAAGTATAGTAAGCCTTTAACTGAATTAACAAGTTAACATTGTACTCAGGTTTTCAAAATACGCAAAGTAAACCTAAAACATGCTAACAGGTATTATGATTCACCAATTAGTTCCATAAAATCAGCTTCTTCGAGAATCGATATACCCAAATCCTTCGCTTTGGCTAATTTACTTCCGGCCGATTCTCCCGCAAGCAGAAAATCCGTGTTTTTGCTTACAGAAGAGGTTACCGCACCTCCATGTTTCTCAATAAGTTCCATAGCTTCATTCCGGGTCATTGAAGGAAGCGTACCCGTGAGCACAATTTTTTTATCCTTCAACACCATCGATACAAGCTCTTTCTGTTCCATTTCAAAAGCAAGGCCTGCATTTCTCAGAGCTTCGATAAGCTCCTGATTTTTTTCACTTTTAAAAAAGCGATGCACTGATTCTGCTATTTTCGGGCCAATGGAATCAACATTTGTCATTGTTTCCATATCAGCAGCCATCATAAATTGCATTGATCCAAAGTGAGCAGCAAGATCCCTTGCTACAGTTTTGCCGACAAATCGAATTCCAAGGGCAAAAATTACCCTTGGCAACGGCTGTTCTTTACTTTTACTGATGGCATTAATCAGGTTCCGGGCACTTTTCTCCGCCAACCTTTCCAACCCGGTTAAATCTTCTTTTTTAAGACTATACAGATCTGCATAAGTCGAAATAAGGCCCTCATCAACCAATTGATCCACTACTGCCTCACCAAGGCCTTCAATATCCATAGCATCCCTCGAAGCAAAATGTTTAATCCGTTCCCTCACCTGGGGCGGACACTTCTGGTTCACACAACGCCATGCCACTTCTCCCTCAAATTTAATGAGTTCATCTCCGCAGGCCGGGCAATGTTTGGGCATCGCAAAAGGCTCATTCCTATTGCTTCTGTCCGGATTTACAACACTTACCACCTGGGGGATGATTTCTCCGGCTTTCTCCACTACTACACTATCACCCGGCCTGATATCTTTTCTGAGTATTTCATCTTCATTGTGCAGTGTTGCGCGTTTCACGGTGGTACCTGCCAGATGCACAGGTTTTAATTCTGCAACCGGCGTGATTGTTCCAAGTCTTCCAACCTGAAGAGTAATGGATTCCAGCAGTGTTGTGGCTTGTTCTGCTTTAAATTTATAGGCGATAGCCCATCGGGGAGATTTGGAGGTGCTCCCCAGCTCTTCACGAAATCGTTCTTCATTAACTTTAATAACCACCCCATCTGTTTCATAGGGTAAATCATGGCGCAGTTCATCCCATTCATCGATAATTTCCAGTACCTCCTCGATCTCCCTGCAAACTGTAAAATAGTGACTAACCGGAAAATTAAGTTCACGAAGCAGTTCCATTTTTGAGCCTTGTGTCCTTTCCACATCATTTTCATCAAGCAGCAAATCGAACACAAACATCTTAATCGGCCGTCTTGCCACCTCACGCGGATCCTGCATTTTTAGTGATCCCGCCGTTGAATTTCGCGGATTGGCAAATGGCTGCAGCCCCTGCTCTTCACGGTTCAAATTCAGCCGTACAAAGGCCTCTTTTTCCATATAGGCTTCCCCGCGTATTTCAAGTATATCCGGAGCTTTATCAGAAAGAGTAAGAGGTATATCCCGGATTGTTTTAATATTGGGGGTAATGTCGTCTCCTTCCGTACCATTTCCGCGGGTAGCTCCTAATACGAGTTCTCTGTTTTCATATCTCAGCCGGATTGAGGCACCATCAAATTTTTGTTCAACAGCATAATTAAAATCGGGGTGGCCCAGGCGGTCCTTAACCCGCCGGTCAAAGTCGCGAAGTTCATCTGAATTGTATGTGTTATCAAGGCTCAGAAGCGGTACGGGGTGCTGTACAGTCGGAAAATTTTCCGTGGGTTCGCCACCTACACGCTGAGTAGGCGAATCTGCACTTTCCAGTCCAAATTCCTGTTCAAGTCTGTTGAGTTCTGCGAGGGATTCGTCAAACTCCTTGTCGCTGATAAACGGCTGAGCCTCTTCGTAATATGCACGATTTGCCCTGTTCAATAAATCACGCAGTTCTTCCACACGTTTTTCTGCACTGGCTCTGTCCATCAGTTCTTCAGATGTATCAGTTAAAGGTTGGACGATTGGCTACACTGTCGGGAGCCGATACATTTTCCGGAACTTCCATAGGAATCGGAGCGGCCCATTTCGGGTCAGAAATAAACAGATCCCGGGTCAGTTCCACAGCGTTTTCATCTGCATTGTAATGATCCTGGCGAAAATCAGGGATTATATGTCCATTCAGAAATAGCAGCATTCTGTTATATTGACCCCGTATTCGGATTGTATCAGCAAAATCATAATGAATCGCCACGCCCTGATCTATCCAGTAGGGATCCAGCCTGGGCTTGAGATCGCTCCAGACCCTTACCGGCTCTAAGACACCATCTGCCGCATATACAGTAAGATACAAGGTATCTGATAGTGTGGCTTCAGGTGTATCCTCTTCCGGCGGGGCATTTGTGATATCGAGGCTCAGATCAGATGTTGTCTGCTGGTTCCCGAGCCGTTCTTCTGTGGCGGGAAATTCATTTAATGAATCTTCACTTGATTCAAAATAACCATTTTCATATACAAAATAGAGAATCACAAATAGTACTACCACGATTATTATAACGGCAATCAGCCACGCGGGTGTCTCCTTACGGTTAGATGAAAAACGTTTTCCAAGGTCGGCCCAGTTAATACTGCGAATATTGGGTTTTTCCGTGGGATTATACGAGTAGGCAGGTTTTGGTTTCTTAACAGGTTCAGGTTTAGTCTCCGTTAATTCTTTTCTGGAGTCGGATTTCGCTTCCTCATCTTCTGTAGAATTAATTTTCTGCTCAGTTAAATCACCTGCAAGTTCCGGAATATTCTTTAACAATAAACCATTATAGTTTCCCGCCTCCTGCTGATCAAGAGCTTTTACAACCTGCTCATCATCCAGTTTTAAGACGCGTCCGTAAGTTCTGACAAAACTTCTGATATACGTTTTAACCTCATCGGACTTTTCAAATATCGATCCGTCTTCAATCGACTGTATGGTATCGAGGGGTATTTTTGTAGCATCATACATATCCTCAATCGTATACCCGTAATGGGCTCTTATGGAAGAAAGATCTTTACCAAGTGAAGGCATATAAAACTTATTTAGGGTTTTCTGTGTTGAGCAAATCTAAGTAAATAAATAGCATTCCAAAAGAAGAGCCTTTCCAGACCGCCTTTTATTGTAAGGAACTACGAATTATCGGTTCCTACAAGCAAGGGAAACTATGAAAAAATTCATTCAATCATATATCGATATTGTGTTTCCGGCAACATGTTCCTGCTGCGGGCACTCATTAACGAATTCGGGGAGCCATTTATGCGTTTGGTGCAGCCAAAGCCGGTTTGAACCTGTTGGCTGCCCGCTGGATTTAATACTGCCTGAACAGGTTCGTTTTCTTTTCTCAATGTGGCATTTCGATAAGGATAGTTATCTGCAGGATTTATTACACAAATTAAAATACAATCATTTAAGAGGTGTTGGAATTGAACTCGGATCACTGATGGGATATGCCCTGCAGCAATCGAATACATGGAATCAGCTTTTCCAATGCCAGGCAGGCTGTGGGTTACCGGTTCTCGTTCCGGTACCGCTTCATCCATCAAAAAAAAGAAAGCGTGGATATAACCAGGCCAGAGCTCTGGCCGAAGGGTTACAATCTGTAACCGGTTGGGAAATAACCGGCCCTTCTATAGTAGAGAGAGTTCAAAAAACAAGAACTCAAACCGGCCTCAATTCGCACCAGCGATCGAAAAATGTGAAAGGTGCATTTAAAGTTAAGAAAGACCCGGCCTGGGAAACAGCGTATCCGATTATTGTTGATGATGTTTTTACAACCGGAGCCACAACATTTGAGCTTGCGGATTCAATTAAAACAGAATGTGCTAATGATTGCGGAATTTTAACCGTTGCTTTGGCATAGCATCCGGTATCATTTTAGAAAAATTGAGCCTATCTTTCCTGATTATGAAATCTAAACGATCGCACTCTATTCATGTAATGGAAACACCCGTATCCACGGTTACCTCCGGCGGGCACTGGTTCTATGCTACAAGCAATACTGTAGACCGGTTTGTTCCCGGTCTGTTAAAAGAACACCCTTTTGAAAAACTTATTTCCAATGCAGTAACCTGGATCGACAGTGCAGATTCACTGGCAATGCTTCTGTTTTTCGTTTTAGCTTTTATCATCAATATATGGATTGCAGCCCTGGCTGCCCTGTTGTTCCACGTTTGGTGGTATTTCAGTAAAAGTGCCTTTGTAACCAGATTCTTAACTCCGCTTTTGAAATTTTTTAATTATGATGTTGTTCAGCTTACAGTGGCTGCGGTTGTTCTAAGTTTTATGGGTATTAACGGTATGTATACGGCCGTTGTAATAGGTATCATCTTTTTTTTCCTGTTTAAAATTGGCTTGCTCAGAAGATTATGGGACAGACTTGATGCTTCAAGAGACTCTGAAAAACTCCCCCTTAACGACAGGGTTTTAAAAATGATTTTGATTCGATATGCAATGTATGAAAACATACCGCCACCCGAAGTAAAGGAACTGGACCAGCATGTGCAGAACGCCGTTTATGAATTCAATAAAAAGAGAAAGAAGTAAACATGTGTAAGATTCATCTTTTTGTGGCCCGCCATGGAGAAACGGAGTTTAATAAGAAGGGATTATTACAAGGCAGGGGGATTGATGCCCCTCTCAATTCATTGGGTAGAAAACAGGCGAATTCTCTTGCTTCTTATCTGTCTAATTACAAATCGGATCAATTAATTTCCAGCAGCCTGAAACGATCCTGGCAAACTGCCGAACCCTATCAAAAGAAAACCGGGCTCTCTACCTTGAAAAAAAGCAATCTGGATGAAATGGATTTCGGCGATTTTGAAGGAGTCTCATTTTCGGAAGTAACTGAAGAATTACAGAATATTCAATCTGCCTGGGAACGCGGAGAAACCGATTTAAAAATTCCGGGTGGAGAATCCCCGCGCGAAGTATATGATCGTGCAAATAGTGCCATACAGTCTGCTCTCGGTTCTCTCAACGGTTCAACGATGGTGATGATTATTCATGGACGCCTGATTCGTATTTTATTGTCTGAATGGCTTGGATTCGGACTCCGGAATATGCACCGGATTGAACACATGAATGGAGCAGTGAACCATCTGACGTTTCAAAATGGTATATTTAATGCCGTTTATTTAAATAAAATAAGCCATTTATAGGGAATGGTTAGCTGCCTCTGTTCGTTTTTGAAAAGTTGCAACTGGTACAAATAATGAAAAAATATTTACCATATTGATATGAGTGAAAAAGTAAAATCCATGTTTGCGGATATTGCGGACGATTACGACCGTATTAACAGTATCCTCTCGTTTGGAGTACACAATGCCTGGCGAAAAAAAACCGTGCTGGAAAGCGGTGCTAAGCCCGGCGATAAAGTGCTTGATTGTGCTACCGGAACCGGTGATTTGGCGATTGAATTCAAAAAAACTGTTGGCCATGAAGGCTATGTGATGGGCACAGATTTTTGTAAGGAGATGATTGAGTTTGCCCCTGATAAAGCAGAAAATAATAAACTGGTTGTTGATTTTGAGGTGGCAGATGCAATGAACCTGCCCTACGCTGATGATAGCTATGATATTTCAAGTATTGCTTTTGGCATCAGAAACGTGGA
>JBBDMD010000181.1:13870-15727 GCA_040878515.1 Balneolaceae bacterium
CGTAAAATTAACCGGCGGGATTGCTTACATCTATGTGGGTACCGTGGCGGATTATTAGTATATTCTGTTTTTGTTATTACTTGCGCAATAAGCATTTGATTGGAATTAACAAGATGTTCTCCTACTAATCTGAATAAAATATTTTGAATAATGAAGATTGAAGAAATTAAAAAATACCTGCCGCACAGATACCCCTTTTTACTGGTCGACCGGGTTCTTGAGATCGATGACGATCACATTGTAACGATCAAAAATGTAACCGTAAATGAAGAGTTTTTTAACGGCCATTTTCCGGGTGCTCCCATTATGCCCGGTGTACTCCAGGTAGAAGCAATGGCACAAAGCGGTTGTATTATGTTAATGAAAAGTTTAGTTGATGATCCTTCCAATACTTTAATCGTATTTACAGGTATTAAAAATGCAAAATTCAGAAAATCGGTTGTCCCCGGAGATCAGCTAAAAATGGAAGTGAAATTAACAAATCACCGCAGGAATTTTGCGAATATGGAAGGTAAGGCTACTGTTGACGGTAAAGTAGTTTGTGAACTGGAAGCTTCCGCCGCAATTGTTTCTAAAGAGACTGCATGAGTACAAAAAAAGGAAATAACAGGCCGGAAAGAGTAACAACTCAAACCGTTGTTGAAATGAAAAAGAACGGCGTAAAGATCAGTATGCTTACCGCCTATGATTACACAATGGCTGGTATCATCGACTCTGCGGGAATAGATGTTATTCTTGTAGGTGATTCTGCAAGTAATGTTATGGCGGGTTTTGAAACTACCGTACCTATGACTCTGGACCATATGATCTATCATACATCATGCGTGGTACGTGGAGTGGAAAAGGCATTGGTAATAGCCGACCTTCCGTTTATGAGTTACCAGGTAACGGCAAAGGAAGCACTGATTAGTGCCGGCCGTATGATGAAAGAGGCAGGTGCACATGCAGTAAAACTGGAAGGCGGAAAAGCTATAGCCGCTACCGTAAAAAGAATTGTGGATGCGGGAATACCTGTTATGGGGCATTTGGGATTAACCCCGCAAAGCATTTATAAGTTTGGCACATATAAAGTGCGGGCTAAAGAAGAAGCCGAAGCTGAGCAACTGTTAAAAGATGCCAAAAAACTTGAGGAAGCCGGTGTATTTTCTATAGTACTGGAAAAAATTCCGGCAGAACTGGCCAAAACTGTTACTGAAAGTGTATCTGTGCCTACAATTGGAATTGGCGCGGGTTCAAACTGCGACGGACAGGTACTGGTACTTCACGACATGCTCGGCCTTAATAAAGATTTCTCCCCCCGATTTCTTCGCCGGTATGCCGATTTACATACAACCATGAAAGATGCTGTTTCTTCTTACATTAACGACGTAAAAACCGGTGATTTTCCAAATGAAAATGAACGGTATAATTGATAGTTATATGCTTGCTCCATTTCTTGTCATTTTTTCATATTGAGCTATTATTGCCACCGCTGCATCATTACAGTATATTATATTGTGCATATGAAAATTATTTATGTTGATACTTCCGTTTTTGGTGGCAAGTTTGATGAAGAGTTCGGCTACTGGACTCAAAAATTTTTTGATCAAGTAATTGCTGACAACATTAAACTTCTGAAGTCAGATGTAGTTGATGATGAATTAAGAGGAGCTCCTGACTTTGTTCATAAATTTGTTAATTCACTACCGGATAAAATTATTCAGCATATTGAATTATCAGAAGAAGCTATTTTCTTAGGTGAACAATATATCAAAGAAGAAATTGTTGGGAAAGCCAGCAGAGCTGATTGTTTTCATATAGCTATTGCAACACTTCAAAAAGTAGATTTACTTGTAAGTTGGAATTTTAAACATATTG
>JBBDMD010000182.1:0-15575 GCA_040878515.1 Balneolaceae bacterium
CGGCGTTTAATGGTGTTAACAGAGTTTATAAAGCCGGTGTTAAGTACAAAAAAATACTGAGAAAAAGCTAACCCGGATTTTTCACCAATAGATTTTTTCCTCAGCAAGGCGAAGCTAAGATCATTCGTTATATTCAGATCTATTTCATACAAAATGTATGGCCATTGTCAATCCTTCCGAATCTTTCGGGGGATCTTTTGGCAGAGTTTTTAAGCCTTTTTCGGCCGACTGTTTAGCAGCAAGTCCCAATGCCATGGAATCGACGATATCATCTTCCTCAACTTCATTTCTACGGAATTCTTCTTTAATGTCCCTGAAAAAATCCGCTGCTATCTCCTCAATGTTGCTGATTAAACCCAGCCTGTGCCGCAACCCTTTTTTGGTATTCTTCTTCTGATATATCATCCCGCCATTTAACTTCATAAATATTAACTCAGGATGGCTTTCAAATACTTTTTCCTGAAGTGTGGGATCTTCTGTCAGCAGATGGTCTACGGTTTTAATCTTTGGAGTGATATTCCAGGCCTGAACCGTCAGCTTTTTCTCTGTATAATCAAAACTCTGCATGTTTGCTTCAACGTAAGATGGAGCATGCAAAGCCGGCCGTATGGGTGGGCTGAATACACTTGAAGCATACTCTGAACCTAATTTTTCCCTGAGCAAACGGTCGCATTCCCGGGTATAACGTTCATCTTCAAGGCCAATAGGGATGTCGATTAATAACCTGTCATACTCATTAAATGCATCTTTAAGCTCATTTTCCGTTCGTAAAATATGATAGGATGAGGGTTCATCAAATGTAATGAGTATCCATCCGGCTTTACAGCCATCAATTCCTGCAGTTTTCAAAATAAGTGTACGGTTAAGTTATGGCTAATTTTCTAAGCGAAATATGAAGTTCTTTCAACTGCTTTTCGTCTACTGTATCCGGGCTGTTATCCATCAAACTCTGAGCTTTCTGATTTTTCGGGAATGCAATCACATCCCGAAGGCTCTGAGCTCCGCTCATCAGCATAATCATGCGGTCGAGACCGAGTGCAATTCCGCCGTGCGGGGGAGCACCGTATTTGAAAGCATCAAGTAAAAAACCAAATTTTTCCTGTGCTTCATCAGCTTCTATGCCCAGTATTGTAAACACTTTTTTCTGCATCTCCGGGTCATGAATACGAATTGATCCGCCACCCAGTTCGCTTCCGTTCAGAACTAAATCGTAAGCTCTTGCATTCGCATCCGAGGGATTATTTTCCAGTTTATCAACATCCTTCGGATTGGGTGCTGTAAACGGGTGATGAAGTGCATAATAGCGTAGATCTTCTTTCGACCATTCAAATAAAGGGAAATCTGTAACCCATAAAAATCGGTTGGCTGATCGGTCAATCAAATCAAATTCATTTCCGATGATGAGACGTAAAATTCCCATTTGATGATAGATAGATGGCACAGGCCCTGCAAGCATCAGTACCAAATCACCATCTTTTGCACCCGAAGTAGTTGCCATGTTTTTTAAGGTTTCCTCATTCAGAAATTTCCCCACACTACAGTTTAATTCCCCCTTATCGAGTTTCATGTAGATCATTCCGGCTGCACCCGTTTCAGTCTTTACTTTTTCGGTCAGCCTGTCAAGTGCACCGCGGCCGAGGCTGCCTTCTCCCGGAACCGTAACAGAAAGTACTTTTCCACCATTCTTAACGGTAGAGTTGAAAATTTTAAAACCTGATTCAGCTACATCGTCCGAAATATCTTTGATTTCTGCACCAAACCGAAGATCAGGCTTGTCTGAACCATACCGTTTCATAGCATCCTCATATGTTAATCTCATAAAAGGCGTTTCCAGCTCAGTATTCAGATGCTTCTTCCAGATTTCTGCCATCAATTCTTCATGAATAGAATAGATCATCTCCTCATCCGCAAACGACATTTCCACATCAACCTGTGTAAATTCAGGCTGCCTGTCTGCACGTAAATCTTCATCCCGAAAACACTTTACGATCTGAAAATACCGGTCCATTCCGGCTACCATCAGGATTTGTTTGTAAGTTTGCGGGCTTTGCGGAAGTGCAAAAAACTTACCGGGATTCACGCGGCTGGGTACAAGATAATCGCGGGCACCTTCCGGTGTTGAACGCATCAGTACCGGGGTCTCAATTTCTGCAAATTTTCTTGAGTGGTAAAAATTTCTGATTGTGTGGGCCACATCAGATCTTAGCAGTAAATTCTTCTGCATTTCGGGCCTCCTGAGATCCAGGTAACGATACCGAAGCCGTACTTCTTCGTTTGTTGGTATTTGATCCTTAATTTCAAACGGAGGGGTTTCTGATTTGGAGTAAACAGTTACATCCGAGGCCTCAACTTCTACTTCACCTGTATACATTTCCGGATTAATGGTTGCTTTTTCACGTTTAATCACCGTGCCTTTTACCCCAATGGTATACTCGGGCCGAAGCTGTTCAGCAATTTCATGCAGTTTCTTATTATTTTCATCAAATACCACCTGGGTGATTCCGTAGCGGTCTCTCAGATCGATAAAAATAAGTCCACCAAGGTCTCTTCGTGTAGAAATCCAGCCATTTAACACAACCTCTTCCCCTTTCTGATCGATTGTAAGTTCACCGCATGTATGGGTTCGTAACCAGCTCATAAATTTTGTTTGATTTAATCCGTTTAAAATCGTTTTCTATTCAAGTCGGTTAAAATAAACAATCTTGAAACCATTCGCTTCCCGCAACGCAAAGAAATAATATGCATTCAATACTCATTCTTAATCTGTTCTCAAGTTTTTTTCTATGTGGTTTAATATGGATGGTTCAGCTGGTTCATTATCCTATGTTCCATGGCATATCAAAAAAGAACTTTTCAAGTCAGATTCAATTCCACAAAAAAAGAATTTCACTAATAGTAATTCCTGTAATGACAGCTGAATTATTGACATCAGCAGCATTGGCAGGATGGTCTGCAGAGTTTAAATTAATCCATATTGCAGGTTTGGTTTTAGTGACAGCTATATGGCTGGTAACATTCTCTTTACAAGTGCCTATTCATAATAAATTACCGGACGGGTTTGATCAAATACTGGTTCAAAAACTGGTATTATCTAACTGGTACAGAACGGTATTTTGGACTTTGAAATCTATTCTCGGAATTTATTTACTCTATCAAACAATACAATAAACCTCAGAATAAACCGGGGTTCTGATATTTTATTTTAATGTTTAACCTCTCTTTGGCCTTTACATTATCAAATAATAAAGTATATTAATTGTCCGACTTAGATGAAGGCGAGGGAATATGAAATCAATTTCTATACTTTTAGCGGACAGTTTAGATATTTTCAGGAAGGGCCTTGAATCTATAGTATCTGAAAATAAAGAACTTAAACTTTTGGGAAGTGCTGTATCCGGTAAAAGTTTAATAAAAAAGTTCAGGAAACATCCCGAAGCTATCTGCATTATCTCATCCACCATTGCAGACCTGAATATTCACGAGATCATGCAAAAACTAAAAGCCGTTAACAATGGCGTCAGAGTTATTGTTCTAACCAACTCTACCGAAATTTCTCATCTTAATCAATCCCTGAAGACCGGTGTGAAGGGATACCTGACAAAAACCATCTCCGAATCGGAATTAATTGAAGCAGTCAATTCTGTGGCAAACGGTAAGCAGGCTTTTGGAAAAAGTATATCCCAATTAATGATCGGTAAATATGCAGATCTTGCCAAGAACGGGTCCAATACAAATCGCAGACAGATCACTAAACGTGAGCGTGAGGTATTAAAGTTAATTGTAGATGGTTATACCAGCTCTGAAATTGCAAAACTATTGTTTATCAGTCCAAGAACTGTTGAAACACACCGGTCCAATCTGATGAACAAACTTGAGATCAAGAATACAGCTGCCCTTGTACGTTATGCGCTGGAAGATGCCGACCTATCCTGATTAATCCCTGCCCGGTGTTCCAATTTATGGATAACCAATCCCGCCTCATATGAGAGCCAATACACATTCACTGTTTATCTCACTCTGTATAAAAATGCCCGTGAACTATTCTCCTGATAATCTTGTCCATCTTCCCAAATAATGAATTACGTATATTTACGTAGTGAAATTACGAATTTCTCCCTATTGCAGTAGCTGTACTTTTCACCTAAGTTAAAAATGCAAATGGGGTAATAGCCGTCTGTAGATGATATTTAGCAGCATTCTTTGATCGGAATGCTGCTAATTTTTTTTGTACAATATTCTCATATCGCTTCCTCTTCTCAGGTCAGAACTGAAATTGGAAATTACCCTGCAGACCAAACCGGTCTCCATCATTCTTTGTTGTAAGCCCCAATAGATTAACCTGAAAGCTGATTACACTGGTTGCCTGGTGGTTCCACCCAAAAATTATCAGGTTATCGATCCTGTCCATTTCATCAAATGAGAGATGATCCCACCGGACAAGAACTTCATTTTTCTCATCCAGTTTATTACCTATTGTGGTATAAAATCCGGTAATACGTTCGGATAGCACGGCATCAAAAGTACTTTGCAAAAATTCAGCTGCTCCAAACCATATATCGCTATCGTATCTGGCAAACATTCCGAAAGTAAATCTGTCTTCATCAGAAAACTGGCCGGTATTTCCCACTAATTCATTGGTTGAACTGTTAAAGGCCATATTCCCTCCAACATAGAGTGATGCGTCATCTTCAAGGTTGGCTGTATACCCCAGTTTTGCCAGGTACATAAAGCGGTTATCATTATCAAATCTACGGATGCCGTAACCATTATAGATCGCAATGTTGTAGTCGATTGCTTCAAACTGTCCCGATGCTGAAATACCAATTTCCCTGGAGTTTAGCATTGCACCAATAATCCTGGAGCGGTCTATGAAATCTGTATCTCCGGGATTCGGCTGCAGATCCAGGCCAATATCCGGTTTCATAATACCCACCTCCAATACAAACTGCTCGGAGTGATGATATCCAAGGGCAAGGTCTATTAAGCTTCGGTTTCTGGTAAATTCAAGCTGGAAATTGTAGCTGAAGCTTTGGTCCACCAGGCCGTTAAATTTTAAACGGGAGACACCAATTCCAAATCCCCTTCCACCAAGAAAATTATCATCATCAAAGGAAAAATTGGCTGTGGACTGCAGAAGCAGGCCTACGTTAAAAGATTCACTTTTCAGCCGGTCTCTCATATCGTTAAGAAGAGGTTCATTCTGATTTTGTGCATTAAGAACGGCAGATGAGAGCAGTGTGAGTAGAAAAAGTGTAAGTAATTTCTTCATAATCTTCTTTTCATTAAAATTTAGAATCGGCGATATTAATATAACCAGTCAACGTTTCATTCCATTCAACTTATTAGACTTAAAGAGTATGTTCCCGTACTTTAGTTGAAATTAAAAAAGTAACCATAACATCACTGAATAAGAAAAAGGATGAGTGAGATCAAATTTGGGACAGATGGCTGGCGTGCCATTGTAGGAAAAGATTACACTTTTAAAAATCTTTCGATTGTAACACAAGCTACTTCGCGCTGGATTGTGGATGAAGAAGTGACTAACAATGGAGTAGTGATTGGGTACGACGCCAGGTTTTCGGGGAAGCTATTTGCAGAACATGTAGCTTCCGTTTTTGCATCTATGCAATTACCGGTTCGTATTTCAAATTCCATCACTCCTACTCCGGCAGTAAGCTGGGCTGCAAGGCAATATAATGCAGTGGGTATCGTGATCACTGCCAGCCATAACCCGCCCGAATATAATGGATTTAAAATTAAAGCTCCCTTTGGCGGATCGGCAACTCCGGATGATATTGCAGCTGTGGAGATGAGATATTCGTTGTTTGATGAAAAAAAACCCGTTAATTCTTATCAACAATATTTAAAAAACGGCCTTATCAGGGAAATCGATCTCAATAAAGACTATTTAAATGGCCTTAAATCTTCTATTGATATCAACGCCATAAAAAAGAGCGGGGTTAAAATTGGCCACGACCCTATGTATGGTTCAGGGCAGAAAATCATACAACAACTGCTTGGTGATCAGGTGGCCGAGATTCACTCGGAATTTAATCCGGGCTTCGGAGGCAAGTCTCCTGAACCCATCGAAAAAAACCTCACAGAATTTTCAGCTTTTGTTCAGGATCAAGGATGTGCCATTGGCATTGCCAATGATGGCGATGCTGACCGTATAGGCCTGTTTGATGAAAATGGAACCTTCGTGGATTCCCACAGAATTCTAAGCTTACTGGTGAAATATCTGAATCGCGAGAAACATTTGACAGGTACCATTGTTAAAACTTTTTCAACAACAAATATGCTTGATAAACAGGCGGAGAAATACAATCTGCCTATTGAGGTTACCCCGATTGGTTTTAAATATATAGCTGAAAAAATAGTTCATGGAGATGTATTGGCTGGCGGCGAAGAATCGGGCGGTTTGGCGGTAAAAGGCCATATTCCGGAAAGAGATGGGATTTTTATCGGGCTCTTAATTACTGAAATGATGGTTAAATCAGGCAAAAAACTGAGTGAAATGGTACAGGAGCTCTTTGATGAATTTGGCCCTCATGCCTATTACAGAAATGACCTGCACACAGAAGAGGACAAAAAAATAGCTATGATTAATTACTGCACGAATAAAAAACTACAATCGCTGGCAAATCTCAGCGTTATAAAGCGGGAATTTACAGATGGAATCAAGCACTTTTTTGAAGATGGCTCCTGGTTATTAATACGCCCATCCGGTACGGAACCGGTACTACGGATTTATTCGGAGTCAACCACCCTTGAACGGGCAAAAAATTTAGTAACCGAAGCTTCGGCACTTGTAGAAAGCCGCGTTATATTTAAATAAGTTAAACCAAAATATCCAAGATTTACATGCTGCATCTATACAGCCTCAACTCTCGCACTCCACTCTTGTTATTGTTTTTTTTGCTTATTTCAGCACCTCTGGAAGCACAGGATAAATACCAGAACTTACACCAGGCACTCTTTTCAGCAGAGCAGCTATCGGGTAATCAGGGCCCGCAAAATGTGACGTGGATTGAGGAGGGAGAACGTTATTCTTATATGCAGTATAATTCGAATACACGCACTACCGAAATCCGGGCATACAACCCCTCAACAGCAAATGATGAACTGATCTTTAATAACGCGTCACACACCTTTCCCGATTCAGATATTCCATTTGAATATGAATCCTTTCAATGGTCGAAGGATTTCCGGTACCTGATTTTTCAATCCAACTTTCGGCCTGTATACCGCTATTCCGGCACTGCCGGCTATTACTATTATTCTATTGAAGATGAAACACTTGAGCTGATCACACGCGGGGCATTTACAGCTGAATTATCGCCGGACGGACAGAAGGTTGGGTACCATAAAGATGGCGAACTCTACGTATTTAATTTAAACAGCCGCGAAGAGAAACGATTAACCTTCGATTCTGAGAAAAATCTTTATAACGGGCGTTTCGGATGGGTTTATGAAGAGGAGTTCGGCAAAGTACAGGCCTGGAGCTGGTCGCCCGATAGTGAAAACATTGCTTACTGGCAAACGAATGAACAGAACGTAGAAAGATTTGTATCTACGAACTATGAGGGTCAGTATCCTGAGTACACAGACATCCCCTATCCGAAAGTCGGATCGGAAAATCCAACCGTAAAAATTGGTGTGGTTCATACGGAAACAGCTGAGAATCAATGGATGGATATTGATATTGGTGACGGACTCATTCCAAGAATTTACTGGACCAGCATTGATGATCAGCTGGCTGTAGTATTAACTAACAGGCAGCAGAATAATCTGAAACTTCTGTTCCATGATATAAATACGGGGTCCGGAAATTTAATTATGGAGGAAAGTTCAGAAGATGGCTGGATTGATATATATGATTTTACCGAAGGAATTGACAACTATTTCTTTTTCCCGGACCAAATGGAAGAGTTCTACTGGATTTCGGATCGGGATGGCTGGGAACACATTTACAGGTACAATTATGACGGGGAAGTGATAAACCAGGTGACCCGGGGTAACTGGCAGGTCACAAATATTCAAGCTATAAACAGCAATACCGGAACAATTTTTTATTCATCCACCGAAGAAAATCCGCTTGAAAGGCATCTGTATTCCATTGATTCAGATGGTTCGGATAAAATCAAATTTACATCCGAACCCGGTTACCATTCAATCAATATGGGGCCCGACGGCCGGTACTATATCGACAGCTATTCGAATATTACCACACCCATGCAAGTAGAACTTCACACAACAGATGATGGAGGCAGAATGCTCGAGAAATTGGAGGAAAATAAGAGCGTCAGTAAATTTATAGAGCAGAATGTCTATTCACATCGGGAACTCTTTACTTTTACAACCTCCGAAGGTGTTGAGCTTGATGGTTACATCATCAAACCGGCTGATTTTGATCCGGAAGAAAGCTATCCGCTTTTATTGATGGTTTATGGCGGCCCGGGATCACAGGGTGTCTATAACCAGTTCGAAACCAATGCCTGGGCTCAATACCTTTCCCAGCAGGGGTATGTGATCGCTAATGTGAACAACCGGGGAAGCGGCGGATATAGTCGTGATTTCGAAGAATCCGTTTATTTAAATCTTGGCGAACTCGAAACCTTCGATTTTACTGAAACCGCAAAATACCTGGCCGAAAAAGATTGGATTGACGGGGAAAATATGGCAATACGCGGGCACAGTTATGGCGGTTATATAGCAGCTCTCTCTATGGTACTTCATCCCGGTGTTTTTAAGGTTGCTCTTGTGGGGGCTCCGGTAACTGACTGGAGGCTGTACGATACGATTTACACAGAACGATATATGGGCCTTCTTGAGGAAAACAGGGAGAATTATGAAAAGGGATCAGTAATGGCCCATGCACAAAATTTACAGGGTAATATGCTTGTGGCTCATTCATCGATGGATGAAAATGTTCATATTCAAAATACGATGCAGATGATCCGGGCCTTTACCAATTCAGGAAAAGATGTGGATCTCCGAATATACCCGTCCGGAGCTCACGGTGTGGCGTATAATCAACAAAGCTACCTTCTTCTGTTTTCTGTTTATACAGAATATTTAAACAGGCACTTAAAGAATTAATAATCCGTAAATTCATGCAGTATGCTTAAGCCAAATCTTTCCCATATGCGTGCTGCTATTGAAGAGGCTGTTAAATATAAAACACCTTTTGGAGCTTCTCTGGCAATGGGTGATGAACTATTCATGACCGCTGCCAATCAAACCCAAACGATGCACGACCCGACAGCTCATGCAGAAGTAAATGCAATTCGAATGCTGGCCGATCAGCTTCAGAAGACTGATCTTTCTGGTTTTACTCTATACACAACCTGCGAGCCTTGCGTGATGTGCATGAGTGCCGCAGTATGGGCACGTATTGACACTATTTTCTACGGCTGTTCGATTGAGTTGATTTCAACATATATGGACCAGATTACACTGAAAGCTGATGATTTAAATCCATATAGTTTTCACAAGATAACTGTACGCGGAAATTTGCTTACTAATGATTGCGAAAAACTGTTGGAAGAGTATGCCTGAAAACAATTATTCATTTCGAATGAGTGATTATATGGGTATCATTAAAAATATTAGAATTAAACGAGCCTTATTTTGAAAATATTAATAGCCGGTGCGGGAGAAATTGGTTTTGAACTCAGCCGGGTACTTTCAGAGGAAAAGCATGACGTTACCGTCATGGATAAAGACAAAGATTGTTTAAAAAGAGTTACGGATAATCTGGATGTTTTGGCGGTAGAAGGCAGTGCAACATCACCGCTTACGCTGGTTGAAGCAGGTGTGAAAAATTCTGATATCATGATTGCCGTTACGAGTGTGGATGAGGTCAATATTATCGCTTCGATGATGGCCAAACGGCTTGGGGTAAAAAGTGTAATAGCACGCGTCAGAAATAATGAGTTTTCGCAAGAAGACTCACCCATCACACCCTCCGAACTGGGCATTGATGTATTGATCCATCCGGAAATGAGTGCTGCCAGGGAAATCCATCAGTTAATTAAAAGAGCCTCTGCCAGTGATATCGTCTCTCTTGCAGATGGACACATCCAGCTGATTGGAATGCGTATTGAAAAAAATTCCACGATAGTTGGTAAGACACTGAACGATTTTGCAAATGAATTTAACGATTTCTCTTTTCGGGTTGTTGCTATCTCACGCAGGGGTTCTACCATTGTACCGCGGGGCAGTAACCGCATTATGGCCCTCGATCAGGTATTTATTATGTGTAAAACTGAGAATCTGAAAGAATTGATCACAGCTGCCGGCCATCAGGATGCAGAAATTCATCGTATCATGATTGCAGGCGGTACCCAGGTGGGGCATATTCTGGCGCGAATGCTAAGTAAGGATCAACAAAAATGGGAGATCAAACTCATTGAACCCGATCCGGATCTGGCTGAAAGCCTGGCCAATGAACTGAGAAATGTGATGGTTCTGAATGGCAATCCAACCGACCCTGACCTGCTGGCTGTTGAGGGAATTCAGGAGATGGATGCCTTTATTTCTGTAACGGACGATGAAGAGTCTAACCTGATATCCTGCCTGATGGCCAAACATATGGAGGTACGCAAAACTTTATCCCTGGTATCAAAATCTCAGTATATACCGCTGAGCCAGACCATTGGGCTGGATGCCGTGGTAAATGTAAAAGCAGCAGCTTCGGATGAAATACACCGGCAAATACGTCAGGGTAATTTACTTTCAGTGAAAGCTTTACAGGGCATTAATGCTGAAATTATTGAGGTTATTGCCGGAAATCAATGTAAGGTATTAGATACACCCATCCACTCCATGAAACTGCCCGAAGGAATGTTGATCGGTGGCATTCTGAATAACGGATCATCCGAAATTGCTACCGGAAACACCGTTATTAAAAAAGGGGACCGGGTCATCATTTTTGCCACTCCGCAGGCTATTACCAAAGTTGAAGATATCTTCCGATGATAGAATCGTTTAAGATGGGCGTAAGACGTCCGCGAATTGATATAAAACTGGTAGCCGGAATTTTGGGGGGATTGATCTTTTTCCTGGGAGTTGCCCTGCTTCTTCCAATGATTATTGCTCTGATTTATGATGAATCTTCATGGTCGGCATTTCTGATTACAGCCTCTGCTTCCATCATCGCAGGAGCCGCTCTCTTTTTTGCTTTCAAACCCAGTGAAGAACTGCGAATGCGGGAAGCTTTTCTGATTGTCACATTCACATGGTTCCTGGGGTCGCTGATTGGTGCGTTTCCGTTTATACTATCGGGCACCCTCGAGCTCTATACCGATGCTGTATTTGAAACCATGAGTGGATTGTCGACCACAGGTGCCACAATTTTAGGCGGCGAAACGGCAAACGGAATTCAAAATCCGGCTATTGAAGACCTCGACAAAAGCTTACTCTTTTGGCGGTCACTATCACACTGGCTTGGAGGGATGGGGATTATTGTCCTCACGCTGGCTCTTTTGCCATTACTGGGTATTGGCGGGATGGAACTTTTCCAGGCGGAATATTCGGGATCTACTTCTGATAAAATCACCCCAAGAATCCAGGAAACGGCAAAGCTGCTTTGGGGAATCTATTTTGGAATGACTATCATTCAGGCTTTTCTTCTCTGGATGCATCCCTCCATGGACTGGTTCGAAGCTATTAATCATGCATTTTCCACACTGGCAACGGGTGGATTTTCTACTCAAAATGCATCGATTGAAGCCTTTGATTCTGCATATATCGATCTGGTGATTACAGTTTTTATGTTCCTTGCCGGAATAAACTTTGCCATGCATTTCAGACTATTTTCAGGAAAGTTTGACAGCTTTTTCAAAAACAGTGAAATTAAATTTTATTCAATTCTTACCCTGGTGTTTATCACTATCGTTAGCCTGACACTATATATCACAGACAACTACTCTTTTGGAAATGCGCTGCAGTATGGCTCATTCCAGGTTGTATCTATTTTGACCTCAACAGGTTTTGGAACCGACGATTACACACTTTGGAGCTATTTTGGCAGTTCTTTACTCTTCCTGCTCTTTTTTACCGGTGGTTGTGCCGGTTCAACAGGCGGAGGCATTAAAATGATCCGAATACTGATCATTCTCAAAAATATCGGTAGAGAATTTAAGCAAATCTTACATCCTCAGGCTGTACTTCCTATCCGGGTTGGCGAACGTGTTATTGATCAATCCATTCTGAGAACTATACTGGGTTTCTTTGTAACATACCTGATTATCTTTGGTATAGGCGCATTGGGAATGTCAATGCTTGGATATGATTTTCTCTCATCAGCCGGTGCAAGTATTGCTTCACTTGGCAATATCGGTCCAGCATGGGGAGTTTTTGGCCCTGTTGACAATTATGCACAGGTACCCATAGCAGGAAAATGGCTGTTATTAATACTAATGTTAATTGGCAGATTAGAACTATTTACCGTTTTAGTGATATTTACTCCCTGGTTTTGGAAAAACTAAACCCTCTTCTTCTGTTAATCAGAAATAAACAGTTCGTTAAATTTTCTTTCGCTCTCAAATTTACCAATCATCACAATTTCCTGACCTAACGAAAGAGTTTCATCCGGGCCCGGATTAATTAGCATTTCATCATCTTTATTAATTGAAATGACGGTACAACCGGTTTTTTGCCGAATATTTGATTCGACTAAACTTTTTCCTGCTAAAGCTTCCGTTACTTTATGATTAAAAATATTAAGCCCCTCAGCCAGCATGAGTACACCCTGTCCTTCTAAAATGTTAAAAATGGAATTCGCTCCCATGGATGCATAAGACATCACAAAATCGGCACCTGCACGATGAAGCGTATTGATGTTTTTCTCGTACGTGGCCCGGCTGATAATCTCCATTTTTGGGCATAACAGACGGCAATAGATCGTCAGGTAGATATTCACATCATCATCGTGGGTGGTTATCAAAGCAGTATGAGATTCTTTCAGGCCAGCTTCCATCAATACATCATAATCAGCGGCATCACCCAGTATATATTTATCCTTATCCCTGATCCGGTCCGGATTTTTATCAATAACGCGGTAATCAATATGGCGTTCCTTGAGTGCTTTTGCCGCCGCACGCCCCACGCGACCTGCCCCGATAATAACTACAGGTTTATCGGATACATGATAAATACTTACCAGCTCGTCATAATTTCTAAGCTGCTCAACCGTACCTGCCATTACCAATACTGTTTCTTCGTGGATGATAGTATCAGGTTTAGGCTGCTTAAATAATCCCCGCTCCCAGACCCCCACAACGTTAATTCCAGCCAGTTCGCGCAAGTTACTTTCGCGAATGGTTTTCCCGATTAATGGAGTACCCTGTGCCGTTGCTTCGCCTATTACAAGCTTATCAATGTGGCCAATTACATGAACCCTTGCATTCCCGCCCAGAGTTCTTCTGGCAAGCGACCGGCCCAGAACTTCACCCATCTGAAGAACGTGATTGGCCCCTGCCATCTGCAAAATATCTACAGAGTCTGATGAAGAGGCCGTTGAAACAATTTTTACATCTTTATTAAATTCTCTTACTGTAAAAACAATATTGGTGTTGATCGTATCGGTACTCGATGCCACAACCATTGCCGCATCATGTATACAGAGATGATTATAAGTTTCATAGTCCACCGGATCACTGTGAACCACATTATAGTCCTGGTCCGATAGTTCCAGAGCCTTCTGTAAATCCGGTTCTAAAATTACATATTCCATTTTATAGGCTATCAATTTTTGAATCAGGGACTGCGTAATTACATCCAGATTTGTAATAATTACATGGCCTTTGGTCCCCGGGGTGAGAGTTTTCGGAGCTCTTGCCTGATTTTGAGCCCTTAACCATGGAGCGTAGAAAAATTCAATAAAGGTAAACGGCAACATCACCAATAAAAAAATTACGCCTGAAAACAGCACAACCATGGTAAAAAATTTACCAAGATCCGTGGTGAAAACAATATCACCAAATCCAAGAGTGGTCATTGTAACAAGCGACCAGTAAAATCCCGTCAGCCATGAGTAATCATTTCCTTCATATGCCATGATATAATGGAAAGTAATCCCATAGAGAACGAACATCAGAATAATGACCGCCAAAAACTTAAACAGTTTTCGGATGTTGGTCTTTGTTCGCCTGCTGCTGAAAAAGTAGCTTAATTGTGATGATAGAAATTTCAAAGTCTGTCAAATTAGTTTAACTTCAAAACTATTGAAGCCGGAATAGAAATCCTAAAAAGTAAAGCTGTTAATTTTTTTCATCTCTTTACTCTTTGATTGGCAATTCATTGCTTAGATTGATTACTTTTAAGGCTAATTATGAAATTTTAAAAGCACATCAAATAAACGTGTATCGCTATCTCTGTGTTGCTGTTTTTATATTGCTAACTGCTCCTGACTCTCTTTTAGGCCAACAACAAGGTCGACTGAACCCCATTCCAAATGTATATCTGGACTGTTCCTCCTGCGATGTAACCTACATCAGATCTAATATTACCTTTGTAAATTATGTTCGCGACCAGGATGATGCTTCTATTTACCTGACGATAAATGATCAGCGAACGGGAGGCGGAGGGCGTGAATTTACGTTAATATTTGAAGATATCACCGGCACTACCTCGCGCTCCGACACTCTCAGATATGTCTCTTCAAGTACGGACTCGGGTGATGAACGAAGAATCGGATTAAACCGGTATATAAAAATCGGTTTAATTCCTTTTGTATCAAATTCGGTAGCTATTCAAAATCTGGATGTATTTTATGAAGAACCTGAAATTACAGAAGGAGAAAGTGAAGAGATTGAGGATCCCTGGAATGGATGGGTATTTGATATTGATATGAGAACCTGGCTGAACGGGGAATCTTCAGAAAGCAATCTCGGCCTGTTCGGCGGCGTATATGGTGAATGGATAACAAACCAATGGAAAGTTCGCACCCGTATACGGGGAGAACTTAACAGGCGCAGGGTAGATCTGAGTGATGGCACCAGCCGAAGTAAAAGGGATTGGGCTGAATACTGGGGAATATACGCCTATAGTTTAGGTGATCATGCTTCTATCGGCCTCTTTACAAAAGTGAATTTTTCGATCAACAATAACCTGAAATTTAATGCTGAAGCTTCACCGGCTTTTGAATACAATGTGTTTCCATATGGAGAATATCAGGAGCGCAGATTTATAATTCGATACAGAATCACGCCTTCATACAGAGAATATTTCGAAACGACCGTACTCCAAAAAGATGAAGAACAACTGCTTTATCAGGATTTATATGCACAGCTTCGATACGATCGCCCCTGGGGCCGGATCGATATATCCGTTTCAGGGTCCAACTATTTTCATGATCTTTCTCTTAACCGTTTTGAATTTAATCCTTCATTCAACATACGGGTCATTCGTGGCCTTTCAGTCAGTTTATCGGGCCGATATAGAATTATTAACGATCAGATCTCACTTCCGGGTGCCGCACCCTCCGACGATTGCTATGCCCTGGGAAATTGTCAGCGTCCTACTGCCTTTGATTATCGTATCTCCTTCGGACTATCCTATACATTCGG
>JBBDMD010000183.1:0-15560 GCA_040878515.1 Balneolaceae bacterium
GTTGTCGACAATCATCCCTATGCTGATGATATCCGTGAAAACGGCGTCATTCTGCCAAGCTCAATAGATGGAGACAGAACTCTTGTTGCCGATTCAGTTTACTACATGGACGGCTATGTATATGTAGAAAGCGGAACCCTGGAGATAAAACCCGGAACGGTAATTATGGGTTTTGAAGAGCCTTCCAGTGTAGCCGATGGCAATGAATCAGCCATGATTATTACAAGAAATGCTCAAATTGATGCGGAAGGAACTGCCGAAAATCCAATTATTTTCACATCTGAATTGGATGGCGAGCCTTTCGGTGAAACGATAATTCTGAATCAGAATAATTCAAAACTTTGGGCAGGCCTGATAATATTGGGGAATGCCCCTGCCTACTCAGCCGGTAATACGGATGCAATTCAAATTGAAGGAATTCCCGATGGCGAAGCACGAGCACAATTTGGAGGTGATGATGAAGAGCATAGTTCCGGAATACTTAAATATGTTTCCATACGGTTTTCAGGTGCTGAAATTGGCCCCGGTGATGAAATCCAGGGACTCTCGCTTGGTGGTGTGGGACGGGGTACAACTATAGAGTATATAGATATCTTCGTTACAGCTGATGACGGCATTGAAATTTTTGGGGGCACAGTAGATATTAAATATATATCATCTGCATTTGCTGAAGATGATTCATTTGATTTTGATCTGGGATGGTCAGGTACCGGTCAATATCTATTTGGCCTTCAGGGAGGTAACGGTGCTGATCATGGAGGCGAATGGGATGGTGCCAAACCCGATAATGCTCCTCTCTATTCTACTGCAAGAATGTATAATATGACATGGATTGGCCTCGGTTTAAACAGTACCCAACGAGGAGCAGATGCGCCCGCAGTTATCATGAGAGATGGATCAGCGTATTCAATTTATAACTCCGTTATTACCGATTTTAACGGCCTTGGAATACAAATTGAGGATCAAAACGAAAGCGAAGACTCATATGATAAAACTGTTCTGGATGTTAATGGTGACGGAGCAGGTATTGATGGCAATGTTTGGTACACTGGAACCGCTACAAGCATTGAAACCATGATTAGTATCACTGATCCAGCTGTATCAAGAGATGATGATGGGTCAGTTACTGCGGACTGGTTGACGAGTGGTCAGGATAATATATTTGAGGATCCTTTACTTGGGGGTATTTGCCGCACAGTAGATTGTGCCACACTTGACCCTGTGCCTTCGGCAGCAAGTGCCACATCTGGTGCGGTTACAGTCGTTGATTCAAACGTAGATCAAACAACCTATAAAGGTGCATTTGATCCTGCAGGTTCATCATGGATTGCCGGATGGACTACACTTGCACGATATGGTTATCTGTCTGAATAACTCTTCACGTCTAAATTATATAAAAGGGGACGTGCCGAAGGTTCGTCCCCTTTTTTTGTTAACAGTAGCATAACAGAGAGATAATATAAAGAAATTATAGCATCTTTATTTTTTACCAAACGAAATTTTCAACAACACACTTCATGAAACAGATACTTACAGTTTTACTATTTTTAATTTTTAGCACACAAGGATTTGCGCAAGAAGGTACCGTTACCGGCGTGGTCATTGATGGAGAAACAGGAGAAGAGTTAATTGGGGCCAATGTATATATCCGGTCTTTAGGTCAGGGTGGAGTAACAAATATTAACGGGAAATACAATATTTCCGTTAAACCGGGTGTGTATACCCTTGAGTTTTCATTTATAACTTTTCAAAAGCAGATTGTTGAAGATGTTGAAATTGAAGAAGGCAAAGTATTGCAGCTGGATATCGTGCTGGCACCTGAAAATAAGGAACTGGATGAAGTTGTAGTCTCGGCACGGAGGATTGATAACAATGAGGCTTCCCTGCTAAGGCTGCAGCAAAAGTCCCTGCCGGTTCAGGACGGAATATCCTCGCAGGAGATGAGCAGAGCAGGTTTTAGTAATTCAGCTGAATCGATGAGACAGGTAACCGGTGCGTCTGTTGAAGGAGGTAAGTTTATAGTGATGAGAGGCCTGGGAGACCGATACAGCATCTCCAGTATGGATGGAATTGTACTACCTACCACAAATCCATACAGAAATAGCGCAGGCCTTGATCTGATTCCATCCAGTATGGTTGATAATATTGTAGTTAAAAAGACATTTTCTCCGGATTTACCGGGTAATTTTTCCGGAGGAGCCGTGGATGTAACAACGAAATCCCTTCCCGATCGACTCTATTTTAAATTGAGCAGCACGGTTAGTTACAATGATCAAACAACCTTTAACAGTAATTTTCAGGGCGATCCAATTAAAAATAATTTAAGCCGGCTGGGTTATGATGACGGATCAAGAGCCAGGGAAGGCATTTGGTCTGAAACAGATTATCTGAACAGGTTAAACAATTATATTATTCAGATACAAAATAATATACTGCCTCAAGCAGAAATTGATGCATTTAACAATACGATGCGTTCATTCTCAAACCGGGCTTTTACTGTAAGTGAAGAAACACCCGGATTAAATCATAGCCTGAATGCTATGTTTGGAAACCGGTATAGATTTGGTGACAGTAACCTGGGTTTTAATTTCGGTTTAAATTATTCTAAATCATATGTTCAGTATGATGAAAGAGAAATAAATAATTTTACTGCCCGTATTCCGGAAGAGGGTGCAAGCAGAATGCAGGCATTTCAGTTAAATAAAGGCTCGGAAAGTAATGATCAGGTAGACAGCGGGTTAATTGGTGCACTCACTTTTCAACCAGGCATAAATCATGAATTTACGTATACAACTATTTATAGTAACAGCGCATCTGAGTCCGTTTTGGATATGAATGATGGTTTTTATCCCGGTGCCTTGTCTACGGGTACTTATAATAACAGGGTATTATCCTATGTTCAGCGGGAGCTTTTTAATAACCAGCTAAAAGGCAGACATTATTTTGAAGATTTTGAAATCAAATGGTCTGGAAATTACATCGAATCATCTCAGTATGAGCCGGATACCAGGTTCATCGGGGCTCCGGTAGATAACAGCGGTCAATACTTTTTTGTGAGAGAAGTACAGCTTCCATTTCACTTTTTCAGAGATTTAAACGACACACAGTACAATCTGAAACTGGATGGAGAAGCCAATATTTCAAGACGCTTTAAAGTGAAAACGGGGGCTTATTATACACGCAAGGATCGAGATTTTAATGAGTTTCGTTACCAGCTTGAAAATAATGGCACCAATCCCGATGCGGATGGATTTTTAAGCTTTAGGGAGGCATCTGGAGATTTCGATGGTTATTTTTCTACTGAAAATACCGGGGTAATCGGTGTTGATGGAAACGGAGATAATATTTTAGGAATCACATACAGAGATCAGACCCGTCCGCAAAACAGTTATACGGGTTTTGAACAGGTATCTGCTTTTTATATGATGGGTATATTTGATATCTCAGAGAAGTTTAAAACATTTGCCGGCGCCAGGGTTGAAAAAACAGACTACAGCGTTCAATCGGCTGCTGTGAATGCAGAAAAAGGTACGATTGATGTGGTTGATATTCTGCCATCATTAAACTTCATCTACTCGGTAACTCAAAAATCAAATATCCGGTTAAGTGCCAGCCAAACCCTGGCCAGGCCAAATATTCGGGAACTGGCTCCGTTTGCCTCATTTGATTTGCTTGGAGGATTTCCAATTGTTGGAAATCCCGATATTACTCGTACAAATGTCACAAACCTGGATTTTAGATATGAAATCTTTCCCAGTGCATCCGAACTGATTGCTTTCAGTGCTTTTTATAAAGACTTTAAAAATCCGATCGTATTGGAACTGGATGTTGCATCCGATCAGCCGCAATATGAATACGTAAATACAAACAGTGGCCGGTTGTTTGGTATTGAACTTGAATTTCGAAAAGAATTGGGATTTATATCTTCAAGACTGGATAACTTTAAATTTTCAACTAACTTTACGTATATCAACTCAAGAGTTGATCTCAGCGAGAATGAGCTTAAAACCAGAAGAAGACTGGACCCGTCAATCGAATCTTATCGTTCATTTCCATCTCAATCTCCATACTTAATAAATCTTATGTTGATCTATGAAAATCAGAATACCGGTTGGGATGGCACAATCTATGCAAATGCTTTTGGGCCTCGGCTTACAGCAAACGGATCAGGAGCCGCACCCGATATTTTTGAAATATATGGGAAACTGGATGAAAAAAGGAAATTTCAGTCAGATACTCCTGTTCCGGACCTGAATATTAAAGTGCGTAAGACATTCGTAAATGGGTTATCGGCATCTCTTTCTGTGAGTAACTTGTTGGATTACAGTATTATTCAATACCAGGAAGATAACGGAGAGTACTTTACCAACAGTGCTTTAAATCCAGGAAGAACTGTTAGCCTCTCTTTTACATATGATATAAATTAAGGGAGCGGTGAACGCTGTAAGCTAATTTTTTATCCGGATTTACTTTATGTTAAAAAAAGCCCTGAGCAAACAGGGCTTTTTTTATTTCTGTAAAATATTCACCTTATTTGAGGAACCGCGCATAAAAAATCAATGTTTACGCAACTACAAAACTAACATTTATATCATCTGAAAATTGATTTACGTTACAAGACAAGCTCACTTTAATGCAGCCCACCGTTTGCACAATCCTCAGAAATCTGATGAGTGGAATAAAAAAACGTTCGGGAAATGTAATAATCCCAATTGGCATGGTCATAACTACATAATTGAAGTAACGGTAGCCGGTGAACCGGATCCTGAGACAGGGTTTGTTATTGACCTGGGCAAATTAAAAAAAATTATAAACAACTCGGTTATTGAACCCTGCGACCATAAAAATCTTAACATTGAGGTCTCTTTTTTAAAAAATATAATCCCCACAACAGAAAATCTTGTAAAAGCTTTTTATGAGGAAATGGAAGTTGGTATAAAAGAAGAGACGCAGGGCAGGGCAGAATTATATTCCGTAAAACTTTACGAAACCGAACGAAATATTGCCGAGTATTGTCCTAAACGTTCAGTATAGCAATTCAATATTTATCATTTAAATTTATGATCACAACTAATCTTCGAAAATTCTACGACCCCACTTTTACTGTTACTGAACAGTACAAAGAGAGTTTGCCTGACCTGCAAAACGGCCCTTCATCATTAATTGAAGGCGCAAATGTTCCAATACAGCAAGTTGGAATTTCAAATTTTAAAATCCCGTTAAAAGTCCCAACACCAAGCGGAGAATTACTTACTCTTGAAACTTCGGTGGATGGTTATGTTGGCCTTGAAGCAGACAAGAAAGGGATCAATATGGGTAGAATCATGCGAACATTCTATAGATTTCAGGATGACGTCTTTTATCCGGGAAAACTGAAAGAAGTGCTGAGGGCGTATAAAGAAGATTTAGAGAGCGAAACAGCGTTTCTGAAGCTTTCCTTCAACTATCCGATGGTTAAAGAGAGCCTGCGATCAGGCCATAAAGGATACCAATATTATTCTGTCTCTTTTGAAGGGAAAATTGATGAGGAAGACAAATTTACAAAATTTATGCATCTCGACTTTGAGTACAGCAGTGCCTGTCCCTGTTCTTACGAATTATCTGAACACGCCCGCGAAACAAGGGATATAGCAACTATTCCTCACAGCCAGAGAAGTGTTGCCAATGTTTCCGTTCAGTTGCGTGACGATTTATTTGTGGATGACTTAGTGATGATATGCCGTGAAGCTCTTCAAACAGAAACCCAGGTGATCGTTAAAAGAGAAGATGAACAGGCTTTTGCCGAGATGAATGGTGCATTTCAAAAATTTGTGGAAGATGCTGCACGGTTACTCTACGATGAGTTGAACAATGAGGAGAAAATTTATGACTTTGTTGTCCGGTGTGCTCATCTTGAAAGTCTGCACAGCCACGATGCCGTAAGCCGTATTTGCAAAGGTGTGAGAAATGGGATGAGATAGAGGAATTATATAAATTTAGTTTCTTCAATCTCAAACCCCATGAGGAAAGTGAGAAACGGGTATTTTTTTGATCTCACTTTTACTGAAAAAACCGGCCGTTTAAACAAAAGGAAATCCTGCATCATGAACTTCCTTTTTTTGTTATATCCCAAGTGCTTGAGCAATTAGTTTCGACTGTTCCGCATCGTGAACTTTCTTCTGTCCTGCTGCAGGAGAGGCGGCAGCCAGCCGGCCCGCATAAGTAAGTTTTTGATTTTTCTGCAGCAATTCCTGAAATCGTGGAGATATAAACGTCCAGGCACCCATATTTTTAGGTTCTTCCTGGCACCAGATGATCTCTTTCACATGTTTCATCTCTTTGAGATACGTAATGATATCTTTATCTGGAAACGGATAAAATTGTTCGAGCCGGGTAATGGCAATATTTTTTAATTCTTTTGCATCCCGTTCTTTATAGAGATCATAGTAAACCTTGCCCGAACAAATGATAATCCGGTCTATAGTTTTGGGATCATCAACATCACTGTCGCCCAGGAAAGGATGAAAAGAACCGGTGGCCAGTTCTTCGACATTACAAACTGCCTGCGGGTGGCGGAGTAAACTTTTTGGTGACATAATAATCAGTGGCTTTTTCTTCTCTTGCAGGGTTTGCTTGCGAAGAATGTGAAAATACTGAGCGGGTGTGGTCAGGTTTGCAACCTGCATATTGTCTTCGGCACAAAGCTGAAGAAATCGTTCTAGTCTTGCTGAAGAGTGCTCCGGGCCCTGGCCTTCATATCCATGGGGTAATGTCATTACCAGTGCTGATTTTTGGCCCCATTTAGCCTCACTCGCAGATATAAACTGGTCAATAATGATTTGTGCACCATTTGAAAAATCTCCAAACTGTGCTTCCCAGATAACCAGTGAATCAATTTTTTTTGTGGAGTAACCGAATTCAAAGCCGAGGGCTGCAAACTCACTCAATAAACTATTGTAGGGATAAAATTTGCCCTGGTCCTCAGATAAATAGTTAAGCGGTGTAAAGCTTTGAGTGGTTTTTGTACCATGCAATACTGCATGCCGATGAGAAAACGTGCCTCGTTCTGCATCCTGCCCGGTTAGTCGTACGGTTTTTCCGGCTTTCAAAAGCGATCCGAATGCAAGAGCTTCTGCAAATCCCCAGTCAATTTTTTTCTCATTTTTTTCAGCAGCTTCGGCTCGTTTGGCAAGCTGCCGGAGCAATTTTGGATTCGCATCAAAGTCTTTGGGAACTGTATTGAGTTTAACCGCAATCTCTTTTAAGTCGTCAGATGAATGGGTTGTATCCGGAAAATCGGGCCGCTTTTTTTGAGGTTCTTCGGCACGATCCAGCATATTTTCCGTCACCTCCAGAGCAGGAGAGCTCTTGGCATCTTCAAAGGCCTGCTGAAGCAGTTCATCAAATTCGTCAAAAATGGACTGCATCTCTTCTTCAGTAAAATCCCCTTTCCGAAGCAACTCTTTTACATAAATATCACGTACAGTGGGATGATTGTCGATCTCCTTATACATGCCCGGCTGAGTAAATGCTGGTTCATCGCCTTCATTATGGCCATGCTTTCGATAACATACCAAATCTATTACAACGTCTTTTCCAAATTTCTGACGGTAACCGATTGCCATTTTCATGGAGTGTACAGCTGCTTCCGGATCATCCCCGTTTACATGAAAAATTGGGGCAAGAATCATTTTGGCTAGATCAGATGCATATTCGGTAGACCGGGCATCTTCGGGCAGAGTTGTAAACCCGATCTGGTTATTAATAATAATGTGAATGGTACCGCCTGTGGTATAGCCTTTTAACTGCGACATATTCAGCGTTTCAGCTACCACTCCTTGCCCGGCAAAAGCTGCATCACCATGCATTAAAACCGCACCGAATTTTTTATTCGGCTCCTCAGATTCGTGGTGATCCTGAGTAGCACGCGTGGCCCCCTCAACCACAGGATTTACAGCTTCAAGATGACTTGGATTCGGCATCAGTTCCAGCTCAATTTCCTTATCATCTTTTGTTTTATAACTTCCTTTGGAACCCAGATGATATTTCACATCTCCGGATCCCTGAATGGTTTTAGGGTCAATATTCCCCTCAAAATCGGCAAAAACCTTCTGATAGGGTTTATTCATGATATTAACCAGAATATTGAGCCTGCCGCGATGTGCCATTCCCAGGAAGAATTTCTCAATATCATTTTCACCGGCTTTTTCCATCAAAAAGTGCATCATTGGTATTAATGTTTCCGCACCCTCAAGCGAAAATCTCTTATGGCCTATATATTTTTTATGCAGGAACTGTTCAAAAGCCATTGCCTGGTTCAGTTTGTGTAATATGGCCTCTTTCTCATCTTTTGTAAGATCCGGAGTGTTGGTAGTAGACTCCATGCTTTCCCGGAGCCATTTTCGCTCATCCAGGTCTAGCAGATGCATATATTCTGCACCAATTTTTCCGCAGTAGGTATCTCTGAGAAGCTTTATGATATCCCTTAGCTGCGCAGTTGATTTCCCGCCCAGGCCTTCACAATAAAATTCCCTGTCCAGATCCCACAATGTTAATCCATAATACTCCAGGTCCAGTTCCGGACTTTCACCCGGTCCGGAGCTTAATGGATCAAGGTCTGCCAATACATGACCACGCATACGATACATCGTGATTAACCGCCAGACAGCAATTGCACGACGATCCTGTTCAAGTGTATTTGCACCACCGCTTAACTGACCCTCGAATTGATCCTCACCATACGGGAATGGCTCATAGGGAATCTCAAGGTCTTTGAAAATTCCGTTATAAAAATCTTCCTCACCGTTCAGAAGCTGGTGTACCTTCTGAAGAAACATCCCGGATTCTGCACCCTGGATAATGCGGTGGTCGTATGTACAGGTGATCGTCATCACCTTACTTACGCCCAGCTGGTTCAATACATCCTGTGCCATGGATTGATACTCCGCCGGATAGTTAATGGCACCTGTGGCGATGATGGCGCCCTGGCCTTTCATCAAACGGGGTACGGATGAGACAGTACCGATCGTACCTGGATTGGTAACGCTGATGGTTGTTTCCTGAAAGTCTGAGATTTCCAGTTTACCATCCCTTGCCTTATTTATAAGTTCTGCATAGGCATAGAGGAACTCTTTGAAATTCATCTTATCAACACCCTTGATATTGGGGACAACCAGATTTCGTGATCCGTCTCTGGCCTCAAGGTCAATCGCGATTCCTAAATTAACGTGCTCCGGCTGAACGCGGTAATGGTCACCATTTTTTCTGGTATAATAGGAATTGATGCTTGGAAAATCTCTAAGAGCAGAAATAACCGCCCAGGCAATAATATGGGTAAAGGAAGCCTTTGGTTCACCACGCTGTAACAGGTGTGTATTGATAAGCGAGCGGTCTTCGGTCATCATTTTTACCGGCAATACACGAAGGGAAGTTGCTGTAGGTACATGAATACTCTCATCCATGTTTTCAACAATCTTGGAAGCAACACCTTTTATTTTGTGAATTTCAGCACTTTCCGGGATAGAGGGTTGTTTTTCCGGAGTCTCTACTTTTTTAGCCGGTTCTGGAGCTCTCTTTTGAACCGGTTCTTCTTTGGGTTTTGTATCAATGTCTGATACTTCTTCACCCTCCAGTTCATCAAAATATTGCCTCCAGTGATCAGGTACTAAATCGGGATTTTCCTGGTACTGATTATATAGTTCTTCAACCAGCGCAGAGTTAGGTCCAAAGATGGCTTCAAGTGATTTCAAAACGGCAGATTATTCGTTTTAGGGGTGATGGATAAAATTCTATAGCTTGGAAAAAGAGCATTTCTGTTAAAGCCCTTATTTTTAGAGTACTTGTTTAATAGCGTCCGTGAATAACTGTTGATAATTGTTACAATAATGGCAGTTCATCATCTATTAATAACATGGTGCTTAAATTAACCATTATTGCAGTAAAAAACGATGCTTTTTCGAACCCGTTACCGGATGAGAATGATTTGAAATTCGCAATTTAACGGGGCGGCTGCTTTGTTTATATTCCATTGATTGATCGCAAGTATTTTAACATTTAAAAAGTTCATGACAAAAGCTAAAAAGAAAGAAAATTCCGGTGCGGAGAATATACACTGGGATCTCACGGATCTCTATAACTCACCTGATGACCCACAACTGAAAAGCGATAAAAATAATCTTCATAAAAAAGCAGATAAATTCGCAAAAAAATATCGTGGCCGTGTGGCTCAGTTAAATGCCAAAGAGTATGCAGAAGCGCTGGAAGAGTATGAAAAGTTAATTGGGAAGGCTCATAAAATCGGATCGTATGCTCATTTGGTTTGGTCTGTTAATACGGAAGATCCGGTTCTTGGTAAATTATTGCAGGAAGCCAGTGAAATGGGGTCGGAACTAAGTCAGAAACTGGTATTTTTTGATGTTGAGTGGTACAAACTGAGTGATGAGCAAGCATCAAAACTTATTGAATCCGATGAATTAAAAAAATGGAAGCACTACCTGGAAGTGAACCGGCTTTATAAAGAACATACACTTTCGGAAGAAGCAGAACAGGTGATGAGCGCAAAATCTGTGACCGGCCGCGCGGCGTGGAACCGTTATTTTGATGAAACCCTGGGCGCAGCCCGGTTTCAGCTGGATGGAGAATCACTGACAGAGCAACAGGTTTTAAGCAAACTGCACAATCCGGACAGGGAGCTTCGGCAAAAAGCTCATACGTCTCTTACGGAAACATTTAAGGATCACTCAAGGACGCTTACATTTATATTTAACACCATACTGGCCGATAAGTACACGAATGACAAATTAAGAAAATATGAGAGCTGGATTGATTCCCGGAATTTGTCGAACCAAACAGATTCGGAGACAGTAAATACGCTCATTCATTCAGTTACTGATCATTACCATCTGGTTCAGCGCTATTACAACCTAAAAAAGAGACTTCTGGGTGTTGATGAACTTTTCGACTACGACAGGTATGCGCCCATTGCCAAAACCACTCAAAAGGTAAAATGGAGCGAAGCTAAAGAGATTGTTCTGGATGCATACAGTGATTTTCATCCGGAAATGGGAAACATAACGTCTGAGTTTTTTGAAAAAAAATGGATTGATGCAGCGGTAACGCCCGGAAAAAGAGGAGGAGCGTATTCTGCCAGTACGGTAGCTTCAGTTCATCCTTATGTTTTTATGAACTACGACGGACAACTCAGGGATGTACAGACGCTGGCTCATGAACTGGGACATGGGGTGCATCAATACCTGTCGAGAAAACAGGGCGAGCTTCAGTCATCAACTCCGCTCACAACAGCTGAAACAGCTTCTGTATTTGGAGAGATGCTGGTTTTTAATAAGTTAATGAGCAGGCTGAGTGATCCTAAAGAAAAACTTGCTCTGTTAATCAGTAAGATTGACGACACAATTGCGACCGTATTCCGGCAGGTGTCCATGAATCGGTTTGAGGATCAAATTCATACTGCAAGAAGGGAACAGGGTGAACTGACCACAGAACAGTTTTCAAATATGTGGCATGCAACACAATCGGATTTATATGGGTCTTCTGTCACCTTAACCGATAATTATAAACTATGGTGGTGCTATATTCCGCATTTTCTGCATACACCCGGCTATGTGTATGCCTATGCTTTTGGAGAGCTGCTGGTGCTGGCACTTTATGATTCATACAAATCGCAGCAAAATGGATTTTCAGACCGATATCTCAAATTACTGGAAGCCGGGGGAAGCGACTGGCCTCATCATCTGATAGGAATGATGGATATTGATATCAAAGATGCTAATTTCTGGAATCGGGGACTCTCACTTTTCGAATCGATGGTGAAAGAAGCGGAAGAACTGGCTGCTCAATTATAATTATCAAAAAATCATCATGACCACAAGACGCGAAGAAAAAGCCCTGCTGGAATTTAAACATATCATGGATGATGTGGTTCACCTGCTGAGGAAATCAACGAATGCGGAAACCGTTAGTTTTTATTGGGTAAACCGGGCCAGAAAACAATTTGTGCTGGAGACAAATTCAACCACACTGCCCAACGTGATGTTCAGGGACCGCGTCAATTTCGATCAGTTTTACCTGGAACCGTATAAAGAGATCAATTCGCCATTACAGTTGAGCGTAGGAAAAGAAATACAGGCTGAGCAGCTGCGTCATTATTACGATTTTGTTCCGGTGCGGCATGTTACTCTTGTACCCTTTGTAAATAATGGTGAAACGGTGGCTATAACAGCATTGGAAACTGAAAAACCACTCTCATTATCGGAATATGAAGATGAAATATCTGCCTATCGAAATGCTCTGTTAAATGTATTAAACACTTATCTCGAACTTACTGATCTATATGAAAATCAGAGAGGATGGGTTGAATATGATGATGTACTCGAACGGATCTCTCCCAAAATGCATAAAGTAGAAATACTGACGATTCTTGTGGAAGAGATGCAAAAATTGCTGCCGAATGGTGGGATTTCTGTAGTTGCCAGGGGTATGGAAACCTGGGCAACTATTCTTCGTTCATCTAAAGCTCCCGATATTCTGCCGCTTGGATTGGCTGTTGAGGAAAAATCAATGGCATATGATGCCCTTCAAAAGGGAAAGGCATTGTTTTCAATACATTTCAATCAAAACCCTAAAAGGGTATCTACAATGGAGACGAGCACTGAAGGTGCTACACTGGCCATTCCGATTATGATTTCTGACCGGCGTCACGGAGTGCTTATTGCATTTGATAAAAATCCACTCGTGTTTACCGAAGCCACAAAGCATCAGATAAAAAATATGGTTCGGGTTGCCGCACTATCCATCCAGGTGAATCTGGGTAAAATGGATGTACATCAGGATATATTTACGAGCGAATACGGAAACTTCATACCGGATCTTTGGGAAAAAAGCCTGGAAAACCAGATTAAGAGATATCCCTCATCAAAAGAACATACCTGGTTCGGGTTTATAACAATTGCCAATCTGCCTGAACTGCGTTCCAAACTCCGTCTCGACGACCTTAAGAGAATGCAGCGGAAGATTGTAAACCTGCTAAATCCATCCAATACAGGTTTTAACGGTTTTATCGGGTTTAATACCGATTATATTTTTTCATACCTGCTTGTGGGTGAAAATGATCAGGTACAAGAGCAGTGGATTCGATCCATTCATAAAACCTTTGAGAAGCCGATTGAACTCGGAGATGGACAATTGATTTCAGTTGAAATACAGAGCAGTGCTATTCCAATTGATGGAAACAGTGATGCCCACTCAGTAACCCTGGAAGCAAAGAGAAAACTTTCAGGCGATATTAAAAATGTAAATTCATCGGCGATAAACAGATGAAGGCAGCCAGAGTTTTTTTAATTGTAATTGATGGCCTGGGAATTGGTGCACAGGAAGATGCGGCCCAATATGGCGATGAAAAGGCGGATACTCTTGGCCATGTTTCTGAGATATCAAACTGCCGGTTGCCTAATCTGTCAAAGATGGGTCTGGGTAACATAAAACCACTGCATTCTATTCCGGAATCAGTAAAACCGATAGCATCTTACGGGAAAATGCGGGAGGTGTCGGCCGGCAAAGATTCCACAACCGGGCACTGGGAGCTGGCCGGAATTCATCTGGATAAACCCTTTCCAACATACCCGGATGGATTTCCGGAAACCGTAGTTAAAGCATTTTGCAACGGGATCGGCAAAGATAATGTGCTTTGTAATAAACCCTACTCGGGTATAGATGTTATCAATAATTATGGGGATGAGCATCTGGAAACAGGATTTCCAATACTTTACACTTCTGCCGACAGCGTATTTCAGGTTGCGTGCCATACGGATGTAACATCGATTGAAACCCTTTACGAATGGTGTGAGTTTGCGAGGAACGAAATTATGACGGATCAACATGGTGTTGGAAGGGTGATCGCCCGTCCGTTTAAGGGTACGTTAGGTTCCTATGAACGCATCTCTGAGAAAAGACATGATTTTTCCCGCACACCCAACAAACCGAATCTGCTCTCATTACTGCAGGCGGGAGGAGTTAAAACTTACTCCATTGGAAAAATCATTGATCTTTTTGCCGGTGAAGGATTTACCCAATACAGACACACCCGGAATAATGCAGAAGGGATTTCACAGTTATTGAGCCTGATGAGTGCAAATATTGATCAGAGTTTTGTATTTGTGAACCTTATTGATACAGACCAGGTTTTTGGCCACAGGCAGGATCCGGAAGGTTATGGGAAGTGTCTGGAGGAGATTGACCGCTCGATACCAGCAATGCTTTCAAGGCTAAATAGTGGAGATTTACTCATCATTACGGGCGATCACGGAAACGATCCTGCTGATGACAGTACCGATCATACCCGGGAGTTTGTCCCTTTACTGGTGAAACGTGGAAAAGAAAGCAGTGGCAAATCACTGGGTATACGAGAAACATTTTCGGATGTATCTGCAACTATTTCAGAGGCTTTTGAGGTAGAATACCGGCTTCCGGGAACATCATTTTTGAAAAGTGGTTAACAATTGGAATCTCTACTTCAAAAATTAGTTGATTATTTGTATATTTACAGGTTGAAAATTGTATCATCATACAACAATTTCCATCTCAAACCGTATTTATAGTAGCTCGTCTCGGAGACGTAATTAGCAATCATATTAAAGAAACTATTTAAAAAGTGGCAAAAAGCTCAGGAATTTCTACCCGCGAATCAGAATCACTGGATCGTTATCTACATGAAATTGGAAAAGAGAAACTCATTACCCCGGATGATGAGGTTCGTTTAGCTAAGGAAATTCAGAAAGGTTCGCAAAGAGCTCTTGAAGAATTAACAAAAGCAAACCTTAGGTTTGTGGTTTCTGTTGCTAAACAGTATCAGAATCAGGGCCTCTCTCTTGGTGACTTAATCAATGAGGGAAATCTGGGACTGATCAAAGCAGCAAAGCGTTTTGATGAAACACGTGGTTTTAAGTTTATTTCATACGCAGTTTGGTGGATTCGGCAATCGATCCTGCAGGCACTTGCCGAGCAGAGCCGTATTGTTCGTTTGCCGTTAAACCGTGTGGGCGCATTAAATAAAATTGGTAAAGAATTGTCCAAGCTTGAGCAGGAGTACGAACGTGTACCATCTGCAGCAGAACTGGCAGAAAGTTTGGAAATGACCGTGTCTGAAGTAGCTGATACACTGAAAATCTCCGGCCGTCACCTTTCTATGGATGCTCCTTTTGCCCAGGGAGAAGACAACAGGTTACTCGATGTACTTGAGAACGAGGAGATTCCTGATCCTGATAACGATCTTATGGGAGAATCTCTGAAGGTTGAGATTGAACGGGCTCTGTCGAAATTAACCAAGAGAGAAGCAGAAGTGATCAGGCTCTATTTTGGAATTGGCCGTGAACATTCCCTTACTCTCGAGGAAATAGGAGAACGTTTTGATTTGACCCGGGAACGAGTCCGGCAGATCAAAGAAAAAGCACTTCGTAAACTGCGTCATCACAACAGAAGCGCAGCTTTAAGAGCCTATTTAGGATAAATTTTTAAAAAAACCTTCGCAACCCGGAGGTTTTTTTGTTCGCATGATGATGTGATTGGCG